>JAMONC010000376.1 GCA_027066725.1 Desulfobacterales bacterium | reverse complement strand
TAATTGGTGGAACGATTAGGACGTCTTTAAAAAGAGAGCAATTAAACTCTGTAATATTAGATGGCTTCTTCCCTATTTGTAAAAGGGATGAGATGCCAATTTCTAGTACCACAGTTGGTTTAAAGGAGCTTGGCCTTCCTTATGCACAAGACTCAGCCATAAGCAGGCACTTAGCCGCCTTTTTGATGAAAGCCAAAAAGGACACACCCTATACCCCAAGCCTTGTCCTATTTAATGGCGGTGTAATGAAGGCAAGGCTTTTAAGAAAGAGAGTTGTTGAGCTTCTTTCTAATTGGGCAGAAGGTGAGGGGGGTTCTAAGATAAAGAGTCTTTCTGCCCCAGAGCTTGATCTTGCAGTTGCACAAGGTGCGTGTTTTTATGGTGTAACAAGAAAGATTGGTGGTATTAGGATAAGAGGCGGGCTAGGGCGTTCTTATTACATTGGTCTTGAAGGGACAAGACCTGCTATACCAGGGGTGCCGCCAGATATAAAGGCACTTTGCATAGTTAATCAAGGTATTGAGGAGGGACAAAGTGTAGAGCTTCCCGACAGGGTGTTTGGGCTTGTTGTTGGGAAACAGGTAGAGTTTAAATTTATGTGCTCAAGTACAAGAAGGGATGATAAGCCTGGTGATGTTATTGAAGATTGGGAAGAAGACATAAAAGAGATTACAACAGTAACTGCCTCTATAGATGCACCAGGGCTTCCATCTGGTACTATTATACCAGTTATGCTTCAAGCTAAGGTAACAGAAGTAGGTACTTTGGCTCTTAGTCTTGTTTCTGTTGAAGGTAATATAAAATTTGATTTAGAGTTTAATGTTAGAGGCTAGTAGCCCAAGATGTCTGTAATAAATTTTGATGTTAAACAACGCCTTATACATCAAGCAACTCTCTATATAAATAATCCCCACTTAGTCATTGAAAATAGAGAGAAGGCTATAGCTGTCTTATTAAAGGCGCTTCGTTTAGGAGACCTTGATTTAAGAAGACAAATCCTTCTTTTACTTGGTTCTTTTGCAAAGGAAAAGGTTATATGGCCCCTTTTTCAGATTATGTGCGATGAAGACGAACCTGATGAATTACGGGATCAAGCAGCAATTCATATTGGTGTTCTTGGTGCCTTTTTTTCTGATTCTCAAACACTTAACAGAAGACTTATTTCAATATTAGAAAACGAAGAAGAGGACAAAGACCTTAGGGTAAGGGCAATTCTTGCCCTTGGTTGGGAAGGAAATATTCATGCAGTTCTACCTTTGTTAGATTGTTTATATGATCCAGATGAAGAGATACAAGAGGTTGCAGTAAATGCCCTTTGTAATCTAAGAGATAGTAGGGTTGTTCGTTTTTTAGGTGGAAGACTTAGAAATGCATCTGTTGATCAAAAAAGGACAATACTTTTTAACCTAATACGTTTTACAGATAGAAAAGAAGAGGTAAAGGCTCTATTTTTAGAAGAGCTTGAACAAGGAAATTCTGCCCTTCGTTTAGATGTTTTAATCCTTCTTAATCAGCTTGAAGGAGATAAAAAGGATATTGAGATATATAGGAAATATCTAACTGATAATGATCCAAGGGTTAGAGCTTTGGTGATTGAGAGGTTGGGGGAGCTTAATGCAATATCTATAGAAGAAACTGTAAAATTTTTAGATGACCCTTCAATGAATGTAAAAAGTGTTGCACTTAAGGTTTTAGAGTCTTTAAAGGACAAAAATAAAAAGTAAATTTAGATGGTAAGCAAATTTAGATATAAAGAGACTAATTCCAGGCTTGATCCCAAAAAGATTATTTCTGATGCAAAGAAATCTCCAAGTCCCATTTATATCTTTATAGGCCCCCATCCTATAGTTCTATCAATTATAGAAGAATTGATAGAGGTTATTTTACCAGATGAACAAAGGACTACTAACTTAGAGGTATTAAGAGGAGAAGAGATAACATTTTCTACTATAGTAGGTGCCTTTAATTCTCCAAGTTTTTTTGGTGGCAAAAGGATATTTTGGATTAGAATATCTAGACTTAATAAAGAACTTCTTGATTGGCTTAAAAAGGGGAGCTTTAGCTCAAAGGATAAGATACTGATCTTTGAACTAGAAAACCTTGATCTTGATAAAAAGGAACGAGAGACCTTTAAAGAAATCTCCAATAAGACGGTAGTTATAGATTTTTCTCTTGATACTCGTCATGATATAAAGCAAATAATTTATTCTTGGGTTAAAGAATACGGGAAGAATATAGAATTTAAAGCTATTAATGCCTTTTGTGAGCAAGTAGGTAATCAAGATCTTGTTGCAATAAAAAATGAAATAGAAAAGTTAATTTCTGCAATAGGAGATAAACCAAATATCACTTTAGAAGATATAGAGAATATTGTTGTAAGGCATAGACAAGAGGCCCTTTTTGAGCTTACTCAGGCTATAGGAGAGAAAAATTTTTCAAAGTGTCTCACAAGCTTTTATTGGTTAGTAGATCAAGGGATACATCCCCTTGCAATAATAAGTTCATTATCTATTTATGTAAAAAGGCTTTGCCTAATAAGGGAGGCAATAGAAGAGACAATTTTAAAAAAGGATATATATAGATTAAATAAGATTGACTTTAATAGATTTAAATCATCTATCTTGCCAATTATAGTTGGATATTACAAGGAGGAACTACCCCCAATTTTAAAAAATTTTAAACCTTATGCACAGTATAGGTTGTTTTTAGCTGCACTTAATTTTTCTCTTAAAAAGCTTCTTTTTATACTGGTAGAACTTAGTAAACTTGATATAGCCTTAAAGGACTCAGATCCAAACGTTATGACTAAATTTGAAAGGCTTTTTGCAATACTAACTCAACAAACTGATGATGTCTTGGAGGTAGAATAAGATCATGGATGGTGAAAAGCTAAGTGCCTTAGCTCGTTTTTTATTTGAAGCCCAGATGATGAAAAGGACTCCGAGGACAGGATTTTCTTTTCTTGGCAAAGGAGATGAAAGTATTGCAGAACACACTTGTGGTGTAATGATAAATGCCTTTTTGTTAGCAAGTCTTGTTGATGGAGTAGATGTAAATAGACTCTTAAAAATTTGTCTTATTCATGATATGGCAGAGATTCGCACAGGAGATGCTAATGCAGTCTATAAACTATATGTGAAGATGGATGAGGAAAAGGCATTTTCTGATATGTTAGCTGAGTTAGATGAAGAGTTTTCTAATGAGATAAAGGGGTTGTACAAGGAATATGTTGAAGCAAAGACCTTAGAGGCAAAGCTTGCGCATGATGCTGATCAGCTAGATATGATTTTGTCTTTAAAGGTGTGTAATGATACAGGGTGTCCAGACGCATCAATATGGTTTCCTTATGTTAAGGCTCGTCTTAAGACCGAGGAAGCAAAGCGACTTGCAGATGCTATAGAAAAGGAACACTGGGCATCATGGTGGATGAGGCTATTTGGATTAAATAGTAAAGCTCATATAAGTAGTAATAAAAAAGAAGAAAAAGACTAAAAGGTATGAGTAAAAAAGAATTATTTGAAGAGATAGAAGGACTCGATGTTTCTTGTGCTAGATGTGGAACTTGCCTTCAGGTTTGCCCTGTTTATAAAGAATTACTTATAGAGACCTTTTCTCCAAGAGGGCGCTATGAATTAGTAGAACACCTTTTAAAAAACGATCAAAAGCCCTCTAAAAGGCTTAAAGATTCTCTTCATATGTGTCTTCAATGTGGGGCTTGTTCATTTATTTGTCCTTCAGGGATAAAGGTAGATCGTTTAGTAAGACGTGGACGTCAATTAATAGGGACAAATCCGGCTCAAGGTACTATTTTTAATATGTTAACCCATAAAAAGGTGCCAGATATTTTATCTAAAATTGGAGGGAAATTTCCAGATGCTACGGGTATAGCTATAAAATTAGCCTCTCTTTTTGGCTCAAATCATTTGGATTCAGATATAGTAGATAGATGGGCAAAATTGTTTCCTAGGCCATCTACACTAACTGCTCTTAAAGAGGCACAGAGTAGTCTTATAACTAATACGGGTACAAATCATAAAAAAAAGATAACAGTGGCGCTTTTTATAGGTTGTGTACAAAATTATTTATATCCTGAGATTGTCCGCGCTATGAGGCAAATACTTGAACCATATGTAGAAATTATTATACCTCAGGACCAGTACTGTTGTGGACTTGCTGCATATTCAAGCGGTTTTGTTGATGCTGCTCAAAGACTTTTAGAGGCAAATTTAAAGACATTTTCTAAAATAGAGGCAGATTATATTGTTACAGGATGTGCCTCCTGTGCGTATTTTCTTTCTAATTTTTGGCAAGAATTAATACCTTATGAGCCTTTGAGTAATCAAGCCAAAAAGCTTTCTAAAAAGGTGTATGAATTTTCTTCTTTTATATATGAAATGGGATTCAAAGAAAAATTTTCTATGGGGGAAAATAAAAAAGTGGTATATCATGCCCCTTGTCATCAGAGATTTCATCTTGGGGGGGTTAGTAGCCCAAAAGGTTTGATAGAATCTATAGAAAATATTGAGCTTTTAGATATAATTGATGACTGTTGTGGTCAAGGCGGAGTTTTTGGTTTTAAATATCCAGATGTTTCATTAAATATATTTCATAAGATTTTAAAAAGGTTAAAATCCAGTGGGGCAGAGATACTTATTACTAACTGCTCAGGTTGTCTTCTTCAGTGGCAGGTTGGTAGTAAGATATTTTTGCCATATAAACCAATTACAGTGCTACATCCCGCACAGTTTATGCTTCTTTGTAAGAAAGGAGGGGAT
>JAMONC010000375.1 GCA_027066725.1 Desulfobacterales bacterium | reverse complement strand
TGTGCTTCAAAAAGCCTTTCTTTAAACTCCTTAATATCTGTTTCTAATCTCTCTATTTCATCTTTTTCTAATAGACTATTTTTATAATCATCTACATCTTTAAAACCTATCTCTTTTATACGAGCAAAAAATTTTTCTTTTATAAGAGAAAAAGCCCCCCTTTTCTTATCTAAATCCCTTTTAACATAGTGAAAACCAGTCTCTTTTTCTGTTAGATTTTTAGAGGCTCTATTGTATCTATCTTGTGCCCTTTTAAATGACTCCTCTAACTCTTTAACTTTAAGTTGTGCTCTTTTTATGGCATTTATTAGCTCTTCTTTTTTACGAAGCTCTTTTGGTATCCTTTCTTTAATATCTTTAATACTACTTAAGATAACTGCTTTTTTCTCTTTTTCTTCTTGAAGTCTATCTCTTAATATTTCCAAAGATTCTTTGGTTTTATCTTTAAGTGTCCTTTTTTCTTCTAATAACTTTTCTATCTTAAAAAGTTCAGCCTGTGCCCTCTTAGAACTTTCCCATAGGGATTTAGCATCAGCTAATTTTTCTTTTATATCCATGATGGACTCATCAAGATATTTACCCAATGAATCTCTAATAAAATTGATATTGCTCTCTAATTTCGCTTTGTCATTCATAATAATGTCTCTTTTTTTCCTAATCTCTTTAATAGAGGCATCTAATTCCTTTAATCTCTCTTTTTTTGCTTTAATAGACGATTCACTAGGAAGTTGGCCATCATACTTTGCAGGGAAAGGATGTATCTTAGAACCACATACAGGACAAGGCATACCAGGTTTTAACTCTTTTGCTAAAAAAAATGCCTGAGCCTTACGCCATTTTTCATCTAGCTCATCTAATTCTTTAGAGACTAAGCTACATTCTCTATCTAACCTTTTTAACTTTTCTTCTATATCTAAAAGCTCAGCCTTCTTTTTAATATAGGACTTATTAATATCTTCTAGTTCCTTTTTATACTTATATGCCTTACTTAGCTCTTCATATTGACCTTTATTGATCTCGAGCCTTAAAGATTTTTCTAAGAGAACCTCCCTCTTTTTAGTAAGCTTTTCTATTTCATCTTTAAGAAAACTAAGCTCTCTTTCTTTTTTATTAAAATTATTAGCGATTTTCTCTAATCTTTTTTCTACATCTTTAAGCTCTAAATCTTTTTCATAAAAGGTATTAAGAATTGTTTTAAGATCATTTAATCTATTAACCTCATTTTTTATTTCATCAACCTCCTTTTCTCTAAGCTTTTCCTTGGCTAATACCTCTTTTGCATCTTTTTCTTCCCTCTTAGCTAATTCAAGGTCATCCCATGCCTTTTTAAAGCGCCTTTTTATTTCTTTAAGCTCATTTTTCGCATTTATAAAAGACTCTTCTAAGTCCTTTAAGGATAAGGCTTTTTTTGCCCTAGTTAATCTATCTTCCTTTTTAAGAAATATGTCTTCTTTTTCTTTAAGGAGATTAAAGCACTTTTTAGCATCTTTAAGCTCATCAAATTTAATTGATATCTTTTTTGCCTCATCAAGCCTTGTTTCTAAAAGACTTTTTCTACTCTTTAATTTATTTATCTCATCTTCTAATCTCTTTTTTCTATCTACAAACCCTTCTATCTTATCTATAAGTCCTGATTCATCTTCTACTTCTAAGCGTTTTAATATATATAGTTTTTTCTCATAAAGTCCTTCTATATCTTTTTTGCTATTATATGTCTCTTCTTTTAAAGCCTCTTCAATCTTACGGTATCTATCTGTTTGAAATAGGACCTTAAGAATCTGTTGACGTTCCAATGAATTTGCAGAAAGAAGCCTTCTAAACTCTCCTTGAGGTAAAACTACAACTTGACGAAATTGATCACTTCTAAAACCAATAAGCCGCTCTATTTCTTTATTTACCTTCTCCCAGCCATTTGTAATGACTGTCCATTTATCACTGCCTTGCCCATTATTTAAAAGCCTCCAAAAAGTAGCCTTTGCGGCCTCCTTAGTATGTCCCTTCCCCCTCTTCTTTGGTCTTTGTTGCTCAGGCCTTCTAAAAACTCTGTAAATATCTCCTCTTAATTCAAATTCAAAAATGACCTCAGTAAGGATATCAGGTTCTGCATAATCACTTCTCATATATCTAAGCTGGCGATCACTAATTGAGGCATCTCCATATAAAGCAAAACAAATTGCATCTAATATAGAGGTCTTACCTGCACCTGTAGGTCCATGTATTAAGAAAAAAGAACGATTCTTTAAGACACTAAAATCAAGGGTTTGTTCATTTGCATAAGGGCCAAAGGCACGCATTGTAAGTTTTAGAGGTTTCAATTAAGACGCCTCCCTATTTTTAGCCCTTAATTTTTCTAATACTTGTAAAAAGGCTTTTTCTTCTTCAATGCTCATATCTTTTCCTGTAACTTGGTTAAAAAATGAAGAAAATATCTCTTTTTCAGATAGGCATTGATGCTCTACATAGGTATTTATACAAGAATTAGAAGGCATAAATTGACAACGTTCAATGTGTAAGGTATTTGGATAGACCTTTCTAAGCTTAGCCATTGCGTTTAATACAGGATGCTCATCCATCAACATAACCATAATATAGTCTTCTCTATTAGCATCTAGTTCTGAACCAGCTAATATATCTTCTAGTTTCCCTTTTATTATACGAACATCATGGCGAGGACTAAGGGGTATCTCTTCAATAAAAGAGCCTCCTTTTTCATTCATTTCAATAAAAGTTACAGATTTTTTATGTGATACCTCAGAAAATGAATACTTTAATATGGAACCGGCATAACGTATGTATTCTTTTTTAACAGATTGTGGTTTATGTAGATGACCTAAGGCTACATAATTAAACCCATCAAAAATAGATGGATCAACTGTCTCTGCCCCTCCTATTGAAAGAGGTCTTTCAGAATCACTAGTGGTTCCACCCAGGACAGTTGCATGTGCTACAAGAATAGTCCTTCTATCTAAAGATTTATTTAAATGAATGTTATTTAATATCTCTTTAAATGCTAGTTCATGGGTCAATATCTCTTCTTTGTTTAGCTTTTCCCTTACTATAGAAGGCTCTAGATAAGAAATTGGATATATATCTACTAAACCGAATTTGTCCTCTAAGGTAACAGGTGAAAAATTAGGAGAAAATTTTCCAAATATATAAAGATTGCTGGTCGCAAAAAGCTTAGAGCCAAAATTTAATCGTTCAGGACTATCGTGGTTTCCGGAAATCATTATAACCGGTACAGCTATATCTTTTACTAATCTTGATATAATATCATCTAAAAGAGAAACTGCATCTTGAGGAGGAACAGCCCTATCGTATATATCTCCAGATATGATTACTACATCAGCCTTAGTGTCTCTAACAATATCTAAAAATTCTTCTAAGACATAGGCTTGATCTTCAGTTAAATGAATACCATAAAATATCCTACCTAAATGCCAATCTGCAGTATGAATAATCCTCATAATAAATAAAAAATTATATTGTTGTTTCTTTTTATTAGTGAAACAAATTCTAAAGGAATTATGAGCAAGAACAAGGTATTTTTATTACTTAAACTATTTTTTTATTTTCTAATAAAGGGACAGGATCTACCAAGTGATGTGTAAACCAAGACTGCCAATCCTCTGCACCTAAAACAATACCTAATAATTCTGTAAAATGAAAGGTTGGTATCTTCTCTTTTAATGTACACCTAATCTCAAGATTTAATTGACACATTGCACATGCAGTTACAAGACATTGTGCGCCACTTTCCATAGCAGTACCTATGATCTGATTTACTGCTTCAATAGTTGCAGGAGGCTTTGCAGCAGATAAAAAGGTGCCACAACATTTTGTAAGATTAGGCCACAAAACAGTCTTTGCACCAAAAGACTCCATAAGTTTTTCAATAAGTCCTCTATAACAACGATGAAAACTAACTAAAGGTGGACGAGAAAGCATACATCCATAATAGGGAGCAATCTTTAGTCCTTTAAGTTCTCTTTTTGCTTTAGCCTTAAGAAATTTTGGATCCATCTCTGCTAATACTTCTAAAAAATGTATTACAGTAGCATTTGGATCTATTGGTCTTTGCCACCTATTTTCTAAAATAAATCTACGATGAGGATCAAGTTTTATCATCTGCTGAGACTGATGAAAATTATGAAGACAATTTGGACACATTACCATTAATATTTCATCTCTTGGAAGAAGCGATAAATTTCTTAAAGAAAGATCTAAAGCTACCCTTCTTTCAATACTATGAGCAGAAGTAGATCCACAACAATTCCAATCTGGTATATCTATAAGTTCTAAGTCTAAGAACTTAGTCACTTCCATTAAAGAACGATTACATTCTTTTGCTGTAGTAGCAAGAGAACAACCTGGATAGTAATATAATTTCATCTTCTTAAAGCTCCCATGATCTAGCAAATATCTCTTTTATCTCTCGATTATTTTTAACTCGTGATGGGGTAAGATCTAGCTTTCTTCTTGAAAGCATCTTAAGTCCTAAATTAAAATCTTCAAACCACTTTCTAGTCCTACTTTTATAATCCATCATGATCTCAAGTTTATGAGTCCTACCATGGTTTTCTATGGAACTCATAACAGAACGATGAAACTCTAAAATTGTAGGCTCTGGGATATTTCTTTTTTCTTCTATAGCAATACTTCTAAGTGTATCCATAAGACTAACAATATCTATGGCTTGAGGACATTGGTTAGAACAAGTATGACATCCCACACATAGCCATATTGTAGAAGATGAAAGTACAGTATCTCTTAAATCATATTGAATAAGTCTGATAAGTCTATTTGGGGGATAGTCCATAGACTCAGCAAACGGACACACACTACTACAGCCTTGACACTGAATACAACGCATCACATCTATACCAGATAATCTTTCAATCTCCTTTGCAAATTTAAATCTAATTTCCTTCTTTTTTATGTTTAAACTTAAAGTGCTTATTTGTTCTTCCATATTTTTACTCTTTTCTCTTTTTTTAGTATGCTATTAACTTTTAATTTCCAACAAAATCTTAAAAAAGTATCGGATATGTTTATAAAAGCTTAAGGATTTTTAACAAATATAATAATTAAAATTGTTCTTTCCACCTTTTGGGAAATTCTAAAATTATTGTGGTTCCACCCCCATCTCTGTCTTTAAAACTAAGCATCCCTTGGTGTTCAAGCAAAATCTGACGAACAGCACTAAGTCCAAGTCCACCCTTGGTAGGCAATGCTCCTTCTGAAATCATATCCTTTACTTCTTTGGGGAGCCCAGGGCCCTTATCACTTATCTTAACCTTGGGGACACCATCATCTCTTATGACCTCTACAATAACCTCTTCTCCAGGAGTAGTCACTTCAATAGCGTTTCTAAGTACATGTAATAAGGCGATTTTTAATATCTTTTTATTTGCTTTTATAATTATAGGTTCCTTTGATATATTAAGCCGAATCTTTATTCCTTTTTTAGCTTCAAAACGTGGTAAAAACTCTTCAACCACCTCTCTAACTAGTTTATTAAGATCTTGATTCTTAAAAAATTGAACATTTAATTTTGCAACATTCTCAAAGTTTCTAACTATTGTCTCCAACTTTTTAGCTTCATTAAATATCGCCTCTATCTTTTTCTTGGTCACATCATCTACTTTTGCTCTTTTTAAAAGAGATCTTGCAAGTCCACCTATAGCAGTTGCAGGATTTCTTACTTTATCAGCTACTTTAAGAGCTATCTCTGCCAATGTTCTCTCTTGCGTTAATGCCTCTATATCTCTTGATAAACTTAATAACTCTTTATTCATACGTTCAAGCCTTCGGTTTTGCCTGGCCTTTTCTTTTAAAAGTCTAAGAACTTCCTCATGTTTAATCCGTAAGTTTTCAATATACGCATCTTCATCTTTAGGAAATATCTCATCTCTAATCTCTTTTTCCCTCCTCTGTAATTCCTGCCAAGAAACATTCTCACTCCACTTTATACCAACTACCTCAAGGGCACTCCCATCATATCCTCCTAAAATCTCCATATAATCAAATATCTTAGAAAGACCTAAAAAAGGATGGATAGACCTTAGTAGTGAGATAGAAAACATACATACTTCACTTCTTGTATCTCTATCAATATATTTTCTGTAACAGGAACGATTCCCCTTAACATAAATTTCAATACCTGCCTTAGACCCTTTAGTTGAACTAACAAAATAAAAGGATATCTTTCCGCCCTTAGAAAACTTAATAACTGCTCTTGCAAGCTCAGAAGCAGAAGTCGAAACCTCTACCACTTTTAGTCTTTGGAAATAACTTACTTGTGCAAGTTTCTTTGCTTTAAGACGTACCTTAGGTATATCAGAATCTTTATTTACTAATAAGGTAAAAATATGCAGTTTATCTTCAACTATATTTTCCACTTTACCACCAACATAGCAGCATCATCTTTAATATTATTATGCTTAAATAAAAGTTGTGTCCATATTAATGAAGAGATATCTTTTAACATATCATTATCCCTAAATGTAGAAATTCTTCCTACTCCATCTGTATAAGTAATGGCAAACACACTATTGTAATTTATCACATCTATTGGTTCCCTTAGTTTTAAAAAATCACTAACATGTAAGAAGTAATGCAAGTTATCATCCAAACCCAGTATCAACTTTAAAGATCCATTTCCATAAATATGTAATTTTTTGGATCTATGATCAAATTTTAATATTAACATTGACATACCTTGAGTATCGCTTAAAGGAGACTCAAGAGTATCTATTACATAGTTAAGAGGCATCTCAGCAGGTATCCTATCTAATACTTTAATAGCCTTACATACTGCCTCTGCTGCTCCATTTCCCCTTCCTGAACCATCCATCAACATGATACGAGTAAAAAAGGGGGTGCTTACCATATGTACTGCATCTCCGCATATACTATTTCCTTCCATAGGTTCTAATAAACAAGAAAAGTCAAGTTCA
>JAMONC010000374.1 GCA_027066725.1 Desulfobacterales bacterium | reverse complement strand
GGATTTTCTTCATCCCATATTTGACATACTAAAATAGTAGACCAATCTTTTTTATCAAAAATAAATGGACAAGGCTTTGATACATCTTTATTTGAACAAATTGCCACTCTATTCGATAATCTATATATTGCTCCTAGCCCTGTACCAAGAGTATTGGTAGCACTTATACCATCTACCATAGCTTTTTTTATTGAAGTTATACCAGGGCCTTTATCAAAACTTGCAATTGTCAAAAATGGAATATGATTCAAAAAAGATAAGTTAATCTTTAGTAGTCCACCTTCTTTTGTATGTTTAACTAGGTTTGTTCCTATCTCACTTATAATAATAGAAATCTTAGCACATAATCTTTGATTGAAACCTGCTTGTTCTGCTATATGGAGAGTAATACGTCTGGCTATAGCAACGTCTGCCTGATTATTAATAAAAACATCTCTAGAGATAGGACTGTGTCCTGATTTGTATTTATTTATACACGTATTATTCACTTTTTAATTTTTCTAGAGCATGATTTACATCTAAGGCAAAATCTACTCCTGAAATCTTTATTCCAAACTCCAATAAAGTAATTATAGTTGGACTTTTTAACCCACAAACAATGGCTTTAGCCTTTAAAAGAGAACCTATAGAAGCAATAGCAGATAATTTTGATGCTAGATATGAATCTATAACTTCTACATTAGATAAGTCTATAATTACCCCTTTTGAACCACTTTTTACTATTGCTTTTGCTAAAGAAGTTAACAATTTTTTTATACTCTTATCATCTATCTCTTCCTTTAAATTTACTAATAGTACTGAACCTATTGATGAAATAGAAAAGTTACTATCTAGTGTATGTTGACTCATAAGTAATTTAACTAACTAATTTTTTTATAGTATCTTGTCCAGAGGGTTGCTTCACAAATTCAGAAAGTGCTACATGTAAAGCATCACTCATCCTGCCTTGTACTGTTATATTACTCATATCTACTCCAAGTTGAGCCATTGTTCTTGCTATATGAGGACTAATACCTGTAAGAATTGCTTTACTACCCATAAGCTTTACTGCATCAACAGTTTGTAATATATGATTAGCCACCTCTTCATCAACTGTTGGAACTCCTGTAATATCAATTATTACAAAAGGCGATCTAGTCCTTTCTATTGCATCAAGAAGTCTCTCTGTCGCAAGTTTTGCTCTATGGCTATCTAATGTTCCAACTAAAGGAAGTGCCAAGACACCATCCCACACCTCTATTACAGGAGTAGAGAGCTCAAGTATTTCTTCTTGAAGGTGCCTTATATCCTCCTCTCTCTTTTTTAAGAGCTCTTCCTGCTGTTTTACTATTATACGTTCTTTTTCAAGTCGTTCACTTATGTCAATAAAATGTTCTACGCAACCAATTATATTACCTTCAAAATTCCTAAGTGGACGAGCAGCATATTCTATGGGAATTTCTTGTCCATCTTTATACATTATAGAAAGTCCTCTTATAGTGGAATTAGACTCTACAGCTCGTCTACAGGTACACTGTTCAGTATTACACATAGGGGTTTTAAATATATCCCAACACTTTCTATCAAAACATTCTCCTGGACTTTTACCTACCATCTCTGCAGCAGCTTTGTTTACCATCAAGATATTGTTTTCTTTATCAATAACAAATATACCCGAAGGTACTGCATTTATAACTTGATCCAAAAACGGATCCTGATCAAAATCCATTATTCTATTCATAGAGATATTTCCTTTTTAAAGGGGATTATCTACTTTTAGAATGCAATAATTTACCTGGAGGGGTCAAGCAAAAAAAGCCTACACGAAACAAAAAACAAACTTACTAAAGAAGAAATACTTTAGTTTTTAGATAGCATGTTTTAATAATCTTTTATTTTGAGATCTTATAAGCGCTTGATTAAAAGCAATTTGTAAAGGATCTGCCTCTTTAAAAAGTCTACATTTTATAACAGGTAAATTCACAATAGATGCTATTTTACAAGATGTTCTATGCTTACAACGAACACATATAGATGAACTTGTAAATGAAAAATCTAAGACGATATCTTTAACTGTAGGCTTTATCATATTCCTCTCCCTCACTTTGTAGGATTTTGTATACAATTTCTACAAAAATTTTACCCTTCCTATCCTCGTCTCTTAATATACCTACATGTTATTTTTATATAATTTCTGCAAAGCCTATGCCTTTATTCTTTTTTCGGAAAATATTATCTTGTGAATTAATTTGTTTATCTGTACAAAAATATTCTTTATAAGGAAGATGTATAATAAATTTAGTACCATGTCCTAATTTTGATTCTACCTGTATATCTCCACCATGAGCATTTATTAGTCTATGAACTACAGACAGTCCAAGCCCGGTACCATCTGCCCTAGTAGTAAAGAAAGGATCAAATATATAAGGAAGATCTTTTTGATCTATACCTTTGCCTGTATCCTCTATTATAATTTCTACAAAATCTTCTTTCTTATAGGCAAATATACTTATCTGTCCCCCTTCCTGAGGAAGGGCTTGTCTAGCATTTAACACTATATTTAAAATAACCTGCCTAAACTGATCTGGATCCATAACTACACTTAGATTTTTATCTATATTTAAATTAAATTTACACTCTGGAAGCCCCTTTCTTTGAGATATAAGATCAATTATATTTTTTACTTCCTTGAATATAGCAACTGGTTTCCCTGCTCCTTTTTCTGGTCTTGCATAAAGTAAAAATGTTTCTGTTAACCTATTAAGTCTCTCACTTTCACGAGTTATGATTTGAAGTAGTCTTTCACCTTCTGGTTTTATAAGATCTGCTTCTGATAAAAACTGAGCAGCTCCACAAAGAGAAGCTAAAGGATTCCTAATCTCATGGGCAAGCCCTGCTGCCATCTCTCCAAGGGCAGCAAGTTTATCCATCCTTTGAAGTCTTTCCTCTCTTGCCTTAATCTCTGTTATATCTTGAAATATAAACCCATAACCTAGGCTATTTCCTTCTTCATCTGTAAGAGGGAATATAGATATCCCTAAAAACTTCTCTTTACCTGAATCATCTCTTAAGATTAGCTCATTTCTATTAACAGAACTATCTACTTGTTGAGGACTTAATAATAGTCTTTCTGCATCTGGCCAGATTTCTTTTATTGGTTTCCCATAAAAGTCTCTAAGATCAACACCTAAAATATCTGAAGCAGCTTGATTAAAAAATGTAATTTTAAGTTCGTTATCTACAGTTATAAGCCCAGAACGAATACTTCTAGCCAAGTGACGCTGAATTTGTTCCATCCTACGAAGGTCTACTTGTGCTTTACTAAGTCTAGACTGAATAAGCTTTAGTCTTTGAGCAAGAGTGACACCCAAAGCTGCTGTTATATTAAAAGCAGCCAT
>JAMONC010000373.1 GCA_027066725.1 Desulfobacterales bacterium | reverse complement strand
ATGAAATAGTGCTTAAAACTGCTGATACAGTACCTCCTGTGCGTCCCATTAACAAAGAAGCACTTACGATTACAAGAGGATATAAAAATGTAAAAGGACTCCTTGATTCACCTGTCCAGTAAACTGCTAATGTGACCAGTGCTACATCTATTACGATCTGAGACCAAATTAAAACATTTATCGCTTTTTTATACTTTGCCCATAGAGCATAAATCGCGGCAAGCAAAAATGCTACACCTAGTAAAATACTTAATTTAACAGTTACAGTAGTTATTGAGTTAGAGAAACGTGCCCCTATATAGGTCACAATCAAAAGTAATAGTAAGATTATGACCCTACCAAGGATAAGCCAATTTATTAATTTAAATTTTTGCTCTTTAGAGTCTATGTTTTGCAAGTCTATACCTAAAAGATCTAAAATTAATCCCCAAAAGTTTAGCTGCTTCTGTCTTAACACCACCTGTACGCTCTAAGGCTTGTTTTAAAAGTTTTCTTTCAATAGAATCTAAAAAGGCATCTAGATCTATCCCTTCAGGAGGCAATTTAAAAGGATCCTCTTGCTGTTTTTGATGCTTATTATTTTGTTGACTCTTATACTGAGCTAGAGATAAACTTTCTGGTAAAATTAAATTTGAAGTAGATAAAGCCACGCTTCTTTCTATAATATTTTCAAGCTCTCTAACATTTCCAGGGAAGGGATATTCCATAAGAGCTTTCATTGCATAACTTGAAATGCCCTGTAAAGATTTACCTTGTTCCTTAGAATACTTATCCAAAAAATACTGAACCAAAACAGGTATGTCTTCTTTTCTCTCTCTAAGAGGAGGCATGTGTATATTTATGACATTAAGTCTATAATATAGGTCTTCTCTAAAATGGCCTTCCATTACCTCCTTTTCAAGGTCTCTATTAGTTGCAGAGATAATCCTAACATCTACTTTTATCTCTTTAGTGCCACCTAAAGGTGTAAATGCCCTATTTTGGACAACCCTCAATAACTTTACCTGTAATGTTGGAGGAAGCTCACCTATTTCATCTAAAAAGATGGTCCCATGATGTGCTAATGCAAAAAGCCCCTTTTTCTCACTAACTGCCCCAGTAAATGCCCCTTTTGTATGTCCAAAAAGTTCGCTTTCTAGTAAATTTTCAGGAATCCCACCACAATTTACTACAATAAAAGGTTTATCCCTTCTTGGACTTAGATCATGAATTGCCCTTGCAACAAGCTCTTTTCCTGTACCACTTTCTCCTGTAATAAGCACATTAGAATTACTCTGGGCTACACGAGGTATAAGTTGAAAAACCTTTAGCATTGAAGGGCTCTTAGCTATCATGGAGCCCAATTTATAGACCTTTTCCCCTTGAGATGTACCAAAGGATTGTGGCTTAGATGAAGCTGCTAGGGCTTGTCTTACAACCTTTCTTAATTCATCAAGATTAAAAGGTTTTGTAATATAATCCCAAGCCCCTTCTTTCATAGCAGAAACAGCAGTTTCCATAGAGGCAAAAGCAGTAATCAAAATAACGGGTAAAGAGGGATATTGTGCCTTTATATGCTTTAGTAAAGAGACTCCATCCATACCAGGAAGACGTACATCACTTAGGACTAAATCTATAGACTCTTCTGCCATAACCTGTATAGCTTCTTCAGCAGATTCTGCAAGAAATACCTTATATCCTTCCCTCTTAAAGAAGATCTCTAAAAACTCCCTTAAACTTGAATCATCATCTACAACTAAAATACTAACAGAAACATCTTTTGTTACTTCTTTTAATTCTTTTTCATCAAAAACTAATTCGGCTATATCCATACTACTTGCCTCCTCTTTTTTCTTATCGTCAAAAGAGAAAGGCAATTAATATTTACATAAGTAGGGGAATAAAGAACAATGGTGGTGGGTAACGAAAACTATAAAAGATTTAATAAGTCAAAGGTAACAAAAGAATCACATACCGTAACTATTGCCCTGCCCTTTAACGTCTTTCCTAAAAATGGAGAATTATAACTTTTGCTATATAGATTTTCTTTACTTACCTTGAATTCAAGATCAGGATCAATGATTACAAAGTTGGCAATTTCTCCAACAGATAAAGATGAAGGATGTAGATTAAGTATCTTATAAGGATTTAAAGACAACTTTGCGATAAGTTCTAATGGAGTGAGATGTCCTTTTCGAACAAGCTCAAGAGAAAGTGGAATGCTTGTCTCTAACCCAATTATACCATTTGCAGCTAAAGGAAACTCTAAATCTTTTTCAAGTTCACTATGCGGGGCATGATCTGTAGCAATTACATCTATAGTACCATCTCTTAAGCCTTCTATGATTGCATCTACATCTTCTTTAGATCTTAAGGGGGGATTCATTTTAGCATTTGTATTATAGCCTATTACAGCCTCATGAGTTAAAGAAAAATAATGGGGAGCAGTTTCTGCTGTTACTTTAATTCCTTGTCTTTTTGCTTCTCTTATAATATTTACTGATTCTTTAGTACTTACATGTGCAATATGAAGCCTTGCTCCAGTAAAAGCACATAGTCTTATATCTCTATAAATAGCAACTTCTTCTGCAGCACTTGGGATACCTTTTAATCCTAGCATTGTAGAGACAGGACCTTCATTCATACAACCTTCTTTGCTAAGCTCAAGTTCCTCTGCATGAGAGATAATAAGCATATCAAACCCAAGTGCATATTCTAAGGCAACTCTCATTACATTTGCATTTGAAACTGGATGTCCATCATCAGATAAAGCAATTGCTCCTGCCTCTTTTAAATCACCAAATTCTGTAAGACTTTCCCCTTTTTGCCCTTTTGTAATAGCTGCAATAGGATAAACCTTACAGAAACCTTCTTTCTCTGCCTTTTCTATAATAAATCTTGTAACAGACGGGTTATCATTTACAGGGTTGGTATTAGGCATACAACAAACAGCTCCAAAGCCTCCTGCTGCTGCTGCCTTTGTACCTGTTAAAATAGTCTCTTTATATTCCTCACCTGGCTCTCTTAAATGGACATGCATATCTATAAGAGAAGGACAAAGCCACTTACCATTTAGATCTATCTTTTGAGTGGTTTTAGAAAGAGATCTAATATTTCCAATATCTTTAATACGACAATCTTCAATTAAAACATCTAATTCTTCATCTAAGTTATTAAAAGGATCAATAATCCTTGCTCCTTCTAACAAGAGAGAATAGTTTAATTTTTTTAAACTTTGATTCATTGATCCTGCTCCGCTGAAAGAAGTAACATTAAAAGAGCCATTCTAATAGCAACACCATTTGTAACTTGTTCAAGTATTATAGAATTGGTAGCATCTGCCACATCAGGAGTCATTTCAACTCCTCTATTTATAGGTCCTGGATGCATAATCAACACATCTTTAGAAGCAAGTCTAACCCGTCTTTCATTTATTCCATAACGAAGAGCATATTCTCTAATAGAGGGAATTAAGACCTTCCCCTGCCTTTCCTTTTGAATACGAAGAGCAATGATTACATCTGCTTTATCAAGTGCCTTATCTATGTTTAACTCAACTTTAGAGCCAAGTGATTCTACATCTTTAGGTATTAAAGTAGCAGGTCCACATACTGTTACCTTAGCTCCCATTTTACTAAAGGCCAAAATATCTGAATGAGCAACCCGACTATGTTTTATATCACCCACAATTACTACTTTAAGGTCTTTAAATCCACCCTTTTTTTCTTTAACAGACATTAGATCTAATAACGCCTGTGTAGGATGCTCATTCATACCATCTCCAGCATTTATCACACTAGCTTGAATTCTACTAGCTATAAGATGAGGAGCACCTGAACAAAAATGGCGCATTACAACTATATCTGGCTTCATAGCCTCTATATTTTTAGCAGTATCTATAAGAGTTTCACCCTTTACTACACTAGAAGTGCTTGCAGAAACTGAAACAGTATCTGCACTAAGTCTTTTAGCTGCTAATTCAAAAGAAAGTTTTGTACGGGTACTTGGTTCAAAAAAAAGATGCACTACTGTACGTCCTCTTAAAGTAGGAACCTTTTTGATTGGACGTTCTAATATTTCTTTTAAAGAGTCTGCTGTGTCCAAAATAAAATCTATATCTTGTACGCTTAACTGATTAATACTCAATATATGGCGGTGCATGAACGTGGTCATTACAAAAAAAAACCTCCTTTCATATTAATAGGAGGCATTAACCTAAAAATTTTTTATGTATATCTTGTTTAAAGTAGACCATAAGTTAATTAAAAATCTAGCATACTTGACAATTATTAGTCAAGTAAACTAATTATAACAACGATTTTTTATTAATGAATAATCTTACCAATCCTATTCCATCTAACATCAAATGTAATAGGATTCCAGGACCAATATATCAAAAAGGCCTTTCCTAAGACATTTTTTACTGGTACAAATCCCCAAAATCTACTATCATAACTCTCATCTCTATTATCACCCATTACAAATAAATCCCCTTTTGGGACTTTAATAGGACCAAAATTGTCTCTTGGGCTTATATTGGCAGGAATAATCTTTGGGTCAAGATGTATTACCCCTGGAGGATCATGAAATAACTTCCCATTTACATAGACCTTCTTGTTTACAATTTTGATAGTATCTCCTCCAAGTCCTATAACTCTTTTTATAAAGTCTTTTGAGGGATCTAATGGGAAAATGAAAACTATTACATCTCCTCGCTTTATTTTACCACCTGGTATCCAAAGAGTACGGGTAAAGGGATTTCTTACACCATAAGCAAATTTATCTACTAATATATGATCACCAATAAGCAGTGTCTTTATCATTGAACCTGACGGGATTTTAAACGCCTGAACAATGAAGGTTCTTATAAAAAGAGCTAAAATAAGAGCTATAATAATAGCTTGGACATATTCCCAGGCTGTTTGTTTAAAATCTTTTTTAGGTGGATCTGTCTTTGATTCTTGGTATGATCTTAAGCTCATGAACATGGCAATGGATAATAGACCTAAGTAAAAACTTATGCAAGCCCTTATCAATAATATTTTTAGTCTTTACATCAACTAGACCTTTAATACGCTAAGAAATGCCTCTTGAGGTATCTCTACCCTACCGACTTGTTTCATACGTTTTTTGCCCTCTTTTTGCTTTTCAAGCAGTTTCCTTTTTCGGGTAATATCTCCACCATAACATTTTGCAGTTACATCCTTTCTAAGGGGAGCTATACGTTCTCTAGCAAGTACTTTGGACCCAATAGCTGCCTGGATTACTACTTCATAAAGCTGTCTTGGAATTACCTTTCTTAAACGGCTTACAAGCTCACGCCCTCTATAATATGCCTTATCTTTATGGACAATAATGGAGAGTGCATCCACTGGCTGTTTATTTATAAGAACATCTAATTTTACAAGTTTTGATTCTTTATATCCTAAAAATTCGTAATCCATAGAGGCATAACCACGGCTAATAGATTTAAGTCTATCATAAAAATCTAGTACAATTTCATTAAATGGTATTTCATAAATTAGTTGAACACGATCTGTAGTTATATACCTCATGTCTACTTGTTGACCCCTTTTTTCATCGCAAAGACTCATAACTCCACCAACAAACTCTTTAGGTACATATATCTCCATACGCACATAAGGCTCTGCAATTTTAGAGATTTTATCAGGACGAGGCATTTGGGCAGGATTTTGTATATATATAATACTGCCATCAGTTAAGGTAACCTCATATGAAACAGAAGGAGCTGTAGTAATAAGAGAAAGACCATATTCTCTTTCAAGTCTTTCTTGTACTATTTCCATATGTAATAGGCCTAAAAATCCACATCTAAATCCAAAACCAAGTGCTACAGATGTCTCTGGTTCATAGGTAAAAGCTGGATCGTTTAGCCACAACCTTTCTACCGCATCTTTTAATTGATCATATTGGGCTGACTCAACAGGATAAAGTCCACAAAACACCATTGCCTTAGCAGGCTTAAATCCAGGTAAGGGTTCTTTAGCAGGCCTGTCAGCCTCTGTTATGGTATCACCAATTTGTGTATCTCTTACACTTTTTATACTAGCAGTTAAAAAACCTACTTCACCAACACTTAATTTCGATGTCTCAACTGTATGGGGGGTAAATACACCGACTTTGGAGACTTCATAGACCTTACCTGTTGACATCATCTTTATTTTTTGTCCTGGATATATTGTTCCATCAACCACCCTGATCATTGCAACAGTGCCTTGATAATGATCAAACCAAGAATCAAAAATAAGAGCCTTTAACGGTGCTGTTGGATCACCTTTGGGAGGAGGAATTCTTTTTACTACAGCCTCAAGTATCTCCTTTGTACCAATTCCCTCTTTTGCACTTGCTAAAATAATCCCTTCTGTATCAAGACCTATTATCTCTTCTATTTCTCTTTTTACCCTCTCTGGATCTGCACTTGGAAGATCGATCTTATTTAAGACAGGAATAATCTCTAAATTATTTTCAATTGCTAAATAGACATTCGCAAGAGTTTGTGCCTCAACACCTTGACTTGCATCAACTACTAAAAGTGCACCTTCACACGCTGCTAAAGACCTAGATACTTCATAAGAAAAATCTACGTGTCCTGGTGTATCTATAAGATTTAGTTCATATATTTGTCCATCATCAGCCTTGTATTTAAGACGAACAGTCTGTGCCTTTATGGTGATTCCTCTTTCACGTTCAATATCCATTTTATCTAAGAACTGTTCCTTCATTTCCCTTTTAGAAACAGCTCCAGTATACTCAAGGATTCTATCTGCTAAGGTAGATTTACCATGATCAATATGTGCAATTATAGAAAAATTTCTAATTTTCTTAGGATCTGTCATATACCTATTTATTAATAACTCCCCTAATTTGAATTTCTTCAGTCTTATCGAAAAATCTTTGTATGTGTACCTCAAAATATCAAGTGTTTCAAATCTTTTTCTTAAAAGCTCTCTATTTTTAGACAATTATAGATTATTACTACATAAAGTTTAAGTAGATCAATTATCCTGCCGATTGTATGGATGAATCAAAAATATAAGGAATATAAATATTTAAGCATATCCTTAAATGGTGCATTCATGAAAATATCTTTGTTAGATAAAATTAAAAAAGGCCCAAAGCTAACTCTTGGATTAGATATTGGTTCGCATAGTATAAAATTAGTTGAACTAGCAAAAGAAAAGACCTCGGAAGAAGAAAGTTGTTATACCATACGAAAAGTAGGAAGAATAATCTTACCAGAAGATACAGTAGTTGACGGATCAATAGTAGTTCAAGACACTTTAAAAGATATCCTTATAACTCTAATAAAAAATTTAAAACCTAAATATAGATACGCTTCAACTTCTATAGCAGGCTATTCAGTTATTGTAAAAAAGATTGGAGTTCCATTTATTGAAGAAAAAGAGATTGAAGAAAATCTCATAATAGAAGCAGAAAACTATGTACCCTTTGAAATTGAAGATGTGTATGTAGACTTTCATGTTATTGGTACATCTTCAGATGAAAAAGAAAAACTCCATTCAGAAATATTCCTAGTAGCTGCTAAAAAAGAAGTAGTTGATGAATATGCCAATGTTCTCCAAGAAGTAGGTCTTGTTCCTGCAGTAGTTGACGTAGATGCTTTTGCATTAGGTAATGCATTTGAAGTTTCATATGGTGATCCAGATGAAGCTGTAGTATTAGTTGATATAGGTGCGAGCAAAACTAATCTAAATATTGTTTATCATGGTACTTCCCTATTTACTAGAGATATGGCAATAGGAGGAAATCAATTAACTGAAGCTATATCTGATGAATTAAATATCAGTAATAAAGATGCGGAAATATTAAAAATACAAGGAACTAAAGATCAAGATGTATTTAATAAAGTACAAAATATATGTAAAGATATTATACAAATGTGGGCAGATGAGATTAAAAAAGCAATAGATTTCTATAAAAAAGGAAATGAGGATAAAGAAGCTTATCCTCAACATGTTATAATTAGCGGTGGATGCGCCTTAATGAATGATTTAGATAAATTTCTAAAAAAAGAACTAAATATTGATGTACAACAGTTTAATCCATGGAAAACAATAAAACTAGATGAACATATTAATCCAGACTATTTAAATTCTATAGCGCCTCAAATGGTTATAGCAACAGGATTAGCATTAAGAACGGTGGACTCATGATTCGTATAAATTTATTACCAGTAAGAGAATGGCGTAAAAGAGAAGAAGTAAGACAACAGATATCTATATATATTTTATCTATTGTTTTATTATTATGTATCTTTTTAGGTATAGGAATTACTATACAACAACAGATTGAAACAAAACAAGATCAATTAACACAACTAAGGACACAAATTGTTAAATTAAATAAGATAAAAAATGATATAAATAAAATCAATATTGCTAAAAAAAGAATTAAAGAAAGATTTAATATTATAGAAAAATTACAAGCTAATAGACAAACAACAGTAAAATTATTGGATCAGCTTATTACTGCTATACCAATAGATAGATTATCTTTAACACATATTACATTTAGAAATAGAACATTAAGATTAAATGGTATAGCCCTTGATAATCATACTGTAGCTTTATATATGAAAAGATTAGAAGACATATCAATGTTTAAAACTGTTGAATTATTAAATACTAAGAGAAAAAATATAAATGGACATGATTTAATGGCTTTTAGCTTAAAAGCAACTATTAAATATAATTCTCCTATATCGAAAAAAGAAAAGAACAAAAAATAAGGAGAATTAATGTGAGAACTCAACAATTAACAATAAAAATTCCTCCAACAGTATTTGAATTTGTATATCAGCTAGAAACATGGCAAAAATTGGCTATTTTTGCTATATCTTGGCTTATTCCAATATTATTATTTTGGTTTCTATTTTTAGGTCCTAAAATTGATCAATTAAATAACTTAAATAATCAAATACCAAGATTAGAAACACAAGTTAATATTTTAGAAGCTAAAGCTAAACAATTACCTTTAATAAAGGAAGAATTAAACCTAATGCAAGAAATATTAAAAAGAGCATTACAATTACTTCCTACTAAAAAAGATATACCTTCAGTATTAACGCAAATTTCTACATTAGGAAATGAATGTCATTTAGAATTTATATCTTTTCAACCTAAAAAAGAACAAATAAAAGGTTTTTATGCTGCTATACCTGTATCAATTGTAGTGCAAGGACCTTTTCACAATACTCTTACTTTTTTCGATAAAGTTACAAGAATGGCACGTATTGTTCATATAAAGTCTGTAGATATGGGTGGTGCAAAACAAAGTAAAGCTATTTGGTCTCAAACAGTAAATAATAAAACAAATAATACTACTTCAAATAAAAATATTAATTCGAATGAACAAACTTCTACTGGAAATTGGATTATAAAGACAACATGTCAAGCTATTACCTATAGATTTCTTACGAAGAGTGAGATTGAACAACAGAAAAAGAATAAACATCATAGAAAACGTTAGTAGGATATAAAATCATGAATATACTACATAATATTACAAAAATCCTTCTAATTTTTTTACTAAGTTTTAGTTTATTAAGTATATATAACTGTAGTAGTACAAATAAAATTGAATTAATACAACATAAACACAACAATATAAATATAAAAAAAGCTGCTGAGACTTCTCCTGAAATTGTGAAATTAAAAGCTAGACTAAAAGCTTTAATAAACCCACATTTATATGTATATAATCCTATAGGAAAACCAGATCCATTCCATCCATTTTGGGACATTGGTTTAGTACAGGTAAAAACATCTAATAGCATAAATTCAGCTAATAAAGAGAAAGGTTGTCCAACCTCATTAGCTTGTATGGATGTGGGACAATTAACTCTAGTAGGCATCATATTACCTAAACATGGTAGGCCATTGGCTATGGTACAAGATG
>JAMONC010000372.1 GCA_027066725.1 Desulfobacterales bacterium | reverse complement strand
TAGAACGCCCAATTACTCGTACGTCTTTTACCCCGGTCCTTATAATATTACCACTTGACCCAACAAGCATTACCTCATCTGTATCTGAAACAAGAAGAGAACCTACTACCTTTCCAACCTTTTCTGTAACTTTAATATTTATAACACCCTTTCCACCTCTACCTTGCACTCGATACTCATCTATGCTTGTTCTTTTCCCATAACCATTTTCTGTAATGGTTAAGATCGTACCATTTTGTTCATAAAGTGCCTCCATAGAAACGACTCTATCTCCATTTTTATCATCTAGTCTAATTCCTCTTACGCCCATTGCCGTTCTACCCATGGGTCTTACTTCTGTTTCAGGAAATCTTATAGAATATCCATTTCTTGTTGCAAGAAATATATCTACATCTCCCTGGGTAATGGTAGCAGCAATAAGCTCATCTGATTCTTGTACCTGAGCCGCTATGATTCCTGAGGGTCTTGGGTTTGCAAAAGCTTTAAGCTCTGTTTTTTTAACAAGGCCTTTTTTGGTTGCCATAAGTACATAACGTCCAGAATTAAAATCCCTTACAGGAATTACCGCAGCAATTCTCTCTCCATTTTCTCTATCTAATGGAAGTAGATTTACAAGTGCCTTACCTCTACTAGTTCTCCCTGCTTGAGGAATTTCATGAACCTTTAGCCAATAAAGCTTTCCTCTATTGCTAAAACAAAGTACATAATCATGAGTAGATGCTATAAAAAGTTTAGCAATAAAGTCTTCAATCTTTGCATCTAAACCAGAAACTCCCTTACCGCCTCGCCTTTGGCTTCTATACAAAGATAAAGGATTTCTTTTTATATACCCCTTGTGTGAAAGGGTAACTACCATATCCTCTTCAGCAATAAGATCTTCAACTCTTATCTCTTTAGGTTCTCCAATTATTTGAGTACGTCTTTCATCTCCAAACTCCTCTTTAATAGATAAAAGTTCTTCTTCAATAATCTTATAGACAAGTGCCTCATTAGAAAGAATTTCTTTGTAATATTTTATGTCCTTTAAGACCTGTTCATAATCTTGAATAATCTTATCCCTTTCAAGACCTGTTAGTCTCTGTAATTTCATATCTAAAATTGCCTGAGCCTGGATGGCAGATAAAGAAAAACGCTCCATAAGGGCATCTTTTGCCTCTTTAGGACTCTTAGATGCCCTAATAAGGGCTACAATTTCATCAAGGTTATCAAGAGCAATCTTTAATCCTTCTAATATATGAGCTCTTTCTTCCGCCTTTTTAAGGTCATATGTAGTTCTTCTTATAACTACAACTTTTCTATGTTCTAAAAAGTGCAATAAAAGGCCTTTAAGATTTAGAAGTTCTGGCTTACCATGTACTATTGCCAAAAAGATTATTCCAAACGTAGACTCTAACTGTGTATGTTTATAAAGATAATTAAGTACAACCTCTGCTAAGGAATCCTTCTTTAAATCAATTACAACTCTTAAGCCTTCTCTGTCAGATTCATCTCTTACTTCACTTATTCCCTCAACTTTTTTCTGCCTTACTAAAAGGGCAATATGCTCTACAAGCTTTGCTTTATTTACTTGATAAGGTATCTCTGTAATAATGATTTGCGCCTTAGATTTAGCTTGCTTTTCTATTGTAGCCCTAGCGCGCATCCTTATTATGCCACGGCCTGTCTCATAAGCCTTTTTTATTCCACTTTGACCACAAATATATGCACCTGTTGGAAAATCTGGACCAGGGATATATTTCATAAGTTCTGATATCTCTATACTAGGATCATGAATTAGAGCCACCAAGGCGTCAACAACCTCAGAAAGGTTATGAGGAGGAATATTGGTTGCCATTCCAACTGCAATACCAGAGGAACCATTTATAATCAAATTAGGTACCTTAGTGGGAAGGACAGTTGGCTCTTGTAAGGAATTGTCATAGTTAGGGACAAAATCTACAGTTTCTTTTTCTATATCTGCCATAAGTTCATGGGCAAGTTTAGTGAGCCTTACCTCGGTATATCTCATGGCAGCGGGGGAATCCCCATCTATAGAGCCAAAATTTCCTTGACCATCTATAAGCGGATAACGCATGGCAAAATCTTGAGCCATACGTACAATAGTATCATATACTGCAGCATCTCCATGTGGATGATATTTACCAATTACATCTCCAACAACACGAGCAGATTTTTTATATGGCTTGTTATAGTCATTTTTTAGCTCGTACATAGCATAAAGCACTCTTCTATGCACAGGCTTAAGTCCATCCCGCACATCAGGAAGGGCTCTACCAACTATTACACTCATTGCGTAATCAAGATATGAGCGCCTCAACTCTTCTGTAATATCTCTGGCATTTTGCGATTCAAAAAGATCACCTTGCTCTGCCATAGCGTAATACTCCTGTTAATAAAATGATTAACAACAATAATAAAATTTTTAATATAAATCTTTATGGTTAACTCAGAGAAGCACCTGTCGTTGTCATTGTAAGTTTACAGTGTTTTATGCCTTTAAGTGCCTGAAGTTTATAAGATAGTCGCCTTAAATTTTGTGCCTGGCCCCTTACAATAGCCACCTCAAGACAATTGTGATGATCAAGATGAACATGCTGTGTAACAATTACTTCCTCAGGGAAATCATGCTGAATCTCTATAATTTCATCTACAAGTTCTCTTTTATGATGATCATATACATAAGTAATAGTACCTATTACAACCTGATCTTGAACCTCAAGGTCCCATTCTTTTTCAACCAACTTTTCTCTTATGAGATCTCTTATTGCCTCTGAACGATTTTTATATTCTCTTTCAGCGATATATTTATCAAAGGCTTGAATAAGATCTGATGGTATAGAGATCCCAAACCGTACTAAATCTGAACCCTTTTTTTGCCTAGCCATAGGGGTAATATCTCCGCATAATTAATTATTTTTTTGCAATAACTAAATAAAATTAAACACTTTATACACGAAAATGTCAAATAATTAAGCTAAATCTTTACTCTTAACAATTTTCAGGGTAAAAGAAAAAATATTGTAATTAATAATAGATATAAGAAGGGGGATTTTGGGGAGTGTCTGCCAATCTTATAGTAATTGGAGGGTTGATTTTATATGTACTTTGCTACTGGCTTTACGGAAAATTTTTGCAAAATAGAATCGTTAGAGCAACAGATTCTCCAACACCTGCCTTAAGACTAAGAGACGATGTAGACTTTGTACCCGCTAATAAATATGTACTTTTTGGACATCATTTTGCCTCAATTGCAGGAGCTGCACCTATAGTAGGCCCTGTAATTGCGCTTGCATGGGGATGGCTACCTGCACTTTTGTGGATATGGCTTGGAAATATATTCATAGGGGCAGTACATGATTATCTGTCTCTTATGAGTTCTGTTAGATATGATGGACACTCAGTACAATGGATTGCTGGACGGGTTATAAAAAAGCGCACAGGTTATATATTTTCATGGTTTATCTTTTTTGTCTTAATACTAGTTGTTGCAGCATTTGGCGCTGTCTTAGGAAAGATATTTGCTGCAAAACCTCAAGTTCCCTCTGCTTACCTACTAAAGATTGTGGCTGCTTTAATTCTAGGAGTACTTCTTTATAGAATAAGGATGAACTTTAGCCTTGCTACAATAATTGGCATATTAATGCTTATTGCCGCTATATGGCTTGGAACAAAGATACCTATTAAGGCAGATTATCAAGTATGGATGATTGTATTTTTTATATACATTATTGTTGCAGCATCAATTCCTGTTCATGTACTACTTCAACCAAGGGATTACCTAAATGCATGGCTACTTGTTGGAGGCTTGGTCTTAGGTGGTATTGCAATTGCCTTTTCTTTTGGGAAAATGCAATTCCCTGCACTAACATGTTTTAGCCCACCACTTATAGCAGGAAAACCTACTCCTTTTTGGCCTGTTATTCCTTTAATTATAGCTTGTGGTTCTCTTTCTGGATTTCACTCTCTTGTTGCATCAGGAACTACTTCAAAACAACTCTCGAAAGAAATTGAAGGGTTATTTATTGGCTATGGTTCAATGCTTACTGAAGGCTTTTTATCTACACTTGTTGTAGCAGTAGTTGGTGCGTATGGATTTGCTATATTCTCTCCACATGTTGCAGCCTCTCTTAAAGGAAACGCCCTAGCATTTGCCATGCATTATAAAAAGGCAATAGGAGCAAGTGGAGGTCCAGTAGGTGTCTTTGCAAAGGCTTATGGACTTGCCGTACATGAGATATTACACCTTCCAAAGGACTTTATCACTATATTAGCAGCTATGTGGGTAGCAAGTTTTGCAATGACTACACTTGATACCACAAATAGACTTGCTCGCTATACGCTTACAGAAATATGTGAACCACTTAAAGATACGGCACCTTCTATATTCTCTTTTTTTACAAATAGATGGATTGCATCTATTATCCCTGCTGCAATAGGAATTGGACTTGCTTGGAGTGGAGCATGGTCCATAATATGGCCTGCTTTTGGAGGGGCTAATCAAATGCTTGCATCAATTGCCCTAATAACTGTAGCCGCATGGGTCATAAGGGTTCAAAAACAAAAAGGTATGTTTTGTCTAATCCCTGCACTCTTTTTATGGATCACTGTAACCTTTGCTATGCTATGGTTTTTATATGCAGCAGTACCTGTATTTATGCATAAAAATCCAGCACAAGCCTATGCAATTGGTATTATGATAATAATAATGCTTCTTTTAAATATATTACTGATTGTTGACTTTTTCTCTTCTAAAAAAGAGTCTTAATTATGAAAAAGGTTGTAACTAACATAAAAAATGCATTTTCTTTATTT
>JAMONC010000371.1 GCA_027066725.1 Desulfobacterales bacterium | reverse complement strand
AACTAGCAGAACATGAAGAATAGTACTTAGATACTATGAGCTCTAAAGACATAAAAGACTATAATGTAAGTGTATTAGGAGCAGGTAGTTGGGGAACAGCCCTTTCTATATTACTTGCTAAAAAAGGTATTAGAGTAAAACTTTGGGCAAGAAGAGAGAATCATGCACAAGAGTTAAATAAGATAAGAGAAAATACTAGATACTTACCTGGTGTAAGACTTCCTGATAATATAACTTGTAACCATAATCTATCTGATGTCGTAACTGAATGTGAAGTTATACTTTTTGTAATTCCTTCTCATGGTGTAAGAGAAGTTGCCAAAAAAGTTTCTGAAATATTTAAAGATGTTAAAAGTCTTCCTTTAGCGGTTGTTTCTGCAGTAAAAGGTATTGAGCAAGACAGCCTTTTTACAATGATAGATGTCTTTCAACAAGAGCTTCCTAGAGAGTTAAGTGGTAAATTTGCAGTTCTTTCAGGTCCTAGTTTTGCTGAAGAAGTCGCAAATGAAGTACCAACAGCAGTCACAATAGCTGCAACTGAAGTCTCCGTTGCAAATATGCTTCAGGGCCTTTTTGCTACAACTTATTTTCGGGTATATACGAGTAATGATGTGGTAGGGGTGCAATTAGGAGGGGCTATAAAAAATGTTATGGCAATAGCTGTTGGTATATCTGATGGACTTGGTTTTGGTACAAATACTAGGGCTGCCCTTATTACAAGAGGTTTGGCAGAGCTTACTAGATTAGCAGTTAGAATGGGAGCCAATCCATTAACCCTTGCAGGACTTGCTGGCTTAGGAGACCTTGTTCTTACGTGCACAGGAGATCTGAGTAGGAACCGTCATGTAGGTCTTGAACTAGGAAGAGGTAAGAAACTTCCTCAGATATTATCTGATATGAAGATGGTTGCAGAAGGGGTAAAGACTACAAAAGCTGTATGGCAACTTGCTAAGCGTCATGGGGTTGAAATGCCAATTACTGAGCATGTATATGCTGTTCTTTATAAAGATTTAGATCCAAAAGATGCTGTAAGACATCTTCTTCTTAGACCGCCAAGACCAGAAGTAGACTTTTTATAAATAAAACTTATAATAAAATTAATATCATTGAGTAATAAATTTTAAAAAACAGGAGATTTTAATGATGAATAAAAAAGATATAAAAAAGATTTTAGTACCTGTAACTTTAGGTGAGAATTCCAAAAGGCTTTTATCATTTGCTATAGAATTTGCAAAAGCATTTGATGCTAGAATAAAGGCAATACATGTTGTTCATGATTTTGCAGATTATACCCTTTTGCCATTTCCATTAGATGCTTTATCAGAGCTAAAGAATTCTTTTATAGAAGAGGCTCAGCAAAGGTTAGATGAAATGTTAAATGATATTGTTAAAGACAAGGAAGATATTGTAGAAACACAAGTATTAATAGGAGATGCTGTTATTGAAATTCTTGAATTTTCTAAAGAATATAATCCAGATCTTATTATAATGGGTACAAAGACACATAAAGGCTTTGAAAAGTTGATATATGGTAGTGTAGCTCAGGGAGTTTTTTCTAAGTCTAGTGTCCCTGTAATGTTAGTAAATCCTGAAGGAAAGATTCCTGTTTCTTAAGGATTGATGTATCAACATAGATTTTATAGACAGTTCATGTGCCGCAAAGGACTAGTTAGTTTTACTGTTCGGCACATGCAGACAGATCTTTTTGTTCAAACAAATAGAAATATTTCAGATAAGGTTTCTTCTTGGATTATTGAATCAAGGCTTGCTATTGAAAATTATGCGAAGATTCATCCTGAATTTTTAGATTCCTATGTTCCTCTTCCAGAAGATCAATTTGCTCCTTCTCCAGTAAAAGAGATGCTTAATGCAGCCATTTTGACAGGGGTTGGCCCAATGGCTGCTGTTGCAGGAGCAATATCTGAATATGTCGGGATACGTTGTCGAAAAGAAACTCATGGAGAAGTGATAATTGAAAATGGAGGAGATTTATTCTTATGGACTAATAGCCCTATAACAGTGGCGCTTTTTGCAGGAAGCTCACCTCTTTCTAGTAAAGTAGGAATAAGACTTTATGAAGATGAAATGCCACTTGGAGTATGTACATCTTCTGGTACAGTTGGGCATTCTAAGAGTCTTGGAAAAGCAGATGCTGTTACTGTTATATCAAGTGATTGTGCATTAGCAGATGCTGCCGCAACGGCTGCAGGTAATATTGTAAGAAGCGATAAGGATATAGAGTATGCCCTTAATTTTTTAAGGGACATAAAAGATATAAAAGGAGCTTTAATTGTTGTTGCTAAAAAAATAGGTGCTTGGGGAAAGATAGAATTGGTACCAATTTGAAGAATTAAAACGATTTGACCGAAGAAATTTTTATCTTATATTTGTTTTAATACGAATTCTAAGGTGGGATAATTTTTATTAAAATGTGATTGTAAATATTATTTAGTGTTTTAACGGACTTTTTAATGTTAAAAGAGATCCAATTCCCTAGTTTATTAGATCAGTGGTTTCATTTAGCACCTGATCCTATCATTATTTTAGATTCTTCTGGTAAAATTATTGAATGTAGTAAAAGTGTCCAATTTATTTATGGTTATAGTAGGGAAGAATTAATTGGTAAGTCAATGATGGATCTTCTTGGAGAAGATTCTGTTTTTACCTTTCAAAAGAAATTCCCAAAGATTAAAGCACTTATCCCGCAAGAAGCAGAGATTAAGATTCTTAAACAAAATGGAAACTTAATAGATGTTTGGTGTAAAGCGGTACCTTTAACTAATGAATATAATGAGTTTATAGGTGCCTTAGTTTTCCATAGAGAGATTAGTCAAATAAAGGAGTTAGAAAGAAAGTTAAAAGCTAAAACTATACAGTTAGAAACGGTGTTAGCTAATATTAACGATGGCGTAATTTATATAGATAAAGACGATAAGATTGTTTTTGCCAATGAAAGAGGTGGCCAATTTTATGGTTTTCATCTAGATAGAATTGTTGGTAAAAATATCTTTGAACTTCATCCTAAAAATTATCATAAAAAAGTAAAAGAGTTAATAAACGAAGTAAAATTTAAAACTAAACATTTGAAAGCTATTAGACATATAAGAGATAAAGATGTTTTTTTTGAATTAAAAAGGCTTGAAGAGAATGATTGTTATAATGGTATCATAGCAATTATTAGAGATATTACAGATGAGTTAAAATATTCAAAAGAAAAAGAAAAATTATTGTCTCAGTTATATCAAGTACAAAAATTAGATGTTATAAGGCATTTAGCAGGTGGGATAGCACATGATATTAATAATTTGTTAAGTTCTGTTCAAGGCAATATAGAATTATTTTTGATTAAAGAAAATGAAAATTCTAATAATGAACATCTAAAGAATGCTTTAACTACTATACAATTAATCACAGAGTTAACTAGACAACTTATTTTATTTAGCGAACAAAAGTATGAACATAAGACATTAATAAATCTAAATGATATACTACAAAAATTAACTAGTAGTTTAAAAGCAAGTTTGCCTAAATCTATTAATTTGGAATTAGAGTTAGCACAAAATTTACATAATATTGAAGCTGATGCTAATGCTATAAAACAATGTGTTATTAATCTTGTATTAAATGCTAAAGATGCTATTAAAGATAAAGGTACAATAAGGATTAAGACTTATAATATTAATTTTTCAGATTATAGACTTGATTTAAATTTAAATCGAGTTAAGGGAGACTTTGTTTGTATAACTGTAGAAGATAATGGAATAGGTATCCCTAAAAATATTTTAGATCATATTTTCGAACCATTTTTTACTACAAAAAATGCTTTAGGAACAGGATTGGGATTATCTGTAGTTTATGGTATTGTTAAGCAATATAAGGGTATTATAGATATTTCTTCAGAAATCGATAAAGGTTCTAAGTTTAAATTATATTTCCCCTCAGCAACAACTAAAAAATCTAATATTGCTAATGATATTAACGCTAAATATTTAAAAGGAAACGGTGAAGCTATCTTAGTTATAGAAGATGAAGAACCAGTTTCAAGATTTTTATATACTGTATTAACTGAACATAACTATAATGTAACATGTGTTAGTACAGGTGAAGAAGCTATTAAATTATTTATGTCTTATAAAGATATTTTTGATCTTCTTTTAGTTGACTTAATATTGCCAGATATATCCGGCATAAAACTAGCAGATCATATTCTTAATATAAGACCTGATATAAAAGTGATCTTTACAAGCGGTTATCATTTGCCTAAAGAAGAACCTAGTTCATTAATATATAAACAAGAGTTTGAATTTTTAACAAAACCTTATCCAATTGTTAGTTTATTAAAGAAAATTAGAAAAGTTTTAAATCAGTAATTAAAAAACAAAAAATCAATAAAAAAGAGGGAGACATAAAAATCTCCCTCTTTTGAGTCTCAAGAATTGATATATGTTTAGTACATATCAGGCATGCCACCCATTCCTGGTCCAGCAGCCTTTTCTTCTTTCTTTGGCTTTTCTGCTACCATTGCCTCAGTAGTTAAGAGTAAGCCAGCAACACTTGCAGCATTTTGTAAGGCAGTTCTAGACACTTTAGTTGGATCAATAATTCCAGCTTCTAATAAATCTTCAAATTCTCCTTTTGCTGCGTTAAATCCAATGCTTCCACTTTCACTTTTAACTCTTTCTACTATGATAGAACCTTCATATCCTGCGTTGCTTGCAATCTGACGAAGTGGTTCTTCAAGGGCTCTGCGGATAATATTTATTCCATGCTGTTCATCATCATCTTCTACTTTAAGATTATCAAGTGCTGGTAAGCACCTA
>JAMONC010000370.1 GCA_027066725.1 Desulfobacterales bacterium | reverse complement strand
CACTGCACCATGTGATACATCCATTGGAAGAACGTCTGAAGCACCTTGCATATACTTTTTTATATGATATTTAGTAAGCCAAGGTAGAGAACCTATTACTGCTGCAAAGTTATTATTTACGGAACTTAAGCGTAAGAAACCTATGTTAGTTCCCTTTTTATAATATGCACTAAATTCTCCTACCCTAAGAATTTGGGCATCTGTAATACCACCAGTTTTATTGATTATTTTACCATTATAAAAATCAATAGTTGAAGACTTTTGCATTTCAGTAAAAAAGAAGTTAACAAGAGCCTTTATATCTGCTGGATCAGGGAATCTATTTATAATAAATAGATTTGTTAAAGGCTTTAGTCTATTTTTAATTTCTGGTGTAATAAGACTTTGGGAGGAGAGTTCCTTAGCATCTTTAGCAAAAACACATACAGTAGCTTGTATATTTTTTATTTCTTGTTCATGATTAGCTAGTTGTTGTCTTAATATCGCTTCTTGGTTATTTAAATTTTTAAAAGTAAGTTTTAATTTATTTAATTGTTGCTTATGCTTTAATATGTTAGCTTTTAATATTTCTAATTCCTTTTTTAGTTGTTTTTGCTCATCCAAGATTTGTTTTTTAGTTTCTAACGTTAACTGTTTTACAGATTTTTCTGTTTTATCTATTTTTTGAACAGTATTATACCACTTAGAAACATCCTGAGTATTACTATTTTCTCCTAAGGTTATATTAGGTATTAATATAATTAATATAGTCATTAAAAGAATAGCTTTTTTCATTTTGTTAACCTTCCAATTGGTAAATCCACAATTTGAGCTGCACGCTTTTTCTGTGATATTTCTATTGTTTGTTCAATATCATCTATGTATTGATCAGATATTTTAACCCATTTATTAAGTTTTTTATTATACTTAGCAGCTATTTGTCTATCTAATGATATAAAAAACATATCTAACCTACCAAGTCTTAATATATAGCCATCTATTTTCTGTCCATTTAGTGATATTTCATCTTCAGTAGTTTGGATTTCCATTCCATACTTAGCTTCTACTTCAAGAGCTTGTAATACTCTTCTTAATTTTTCACCAAGTCCTATTTTGTAATTTACAAGGGATTGCTTTAAAAATTTTAAACGTGTAATACGTTCTTGATGTAAAAATGGCATATCATTTTTTATGAAATTAGCTAATCTATTTACTACTTGATCTAAATATGGTTCGAGTTTTATGTTGATTTGTTCTAAAATTTTTTGTCTTCGTTTAAGTTCTGCTATTGTCTGATTCTCTTCATTAATATATGCCTTATATAGTTTTATTTGATATTTTAGCCATATATCTTGATCTTTTAGTTGTTGGATTTGCTGTAATAATATGGCTCTTTTTTGTGCCCATTTGTCTCCTAACTTTTTTACACTTTGTTGTAATGTTATATTTGTTAATATCTCATGTTTTATACTAGATGGTGATATATTTTTTTCTATACAAAAAGCTTTGTTAATATAAAATGTAATAATTATTACACTTAAAATTAAAGTTATAATTATATTTTTTTTATTCATTTTTTTACTCTTATAAATTGATATTAGCATCATTAGCAGCATCTTTTATATGAGAAATAAATATATCTTGTATAGTATCTAGTTCACCTAATCCTTTAAAAATAGGGATTACTTCATAACCTAAAGAAGTTAATTGATTCTTCCATGAATCATTAGAATCACCTGCCATATCATCTATAGCATGTTGACCTGCTACAATCATAAGGGGATATAGGAGTAATTTTTTGTTTTTAATAGTATTTAGATGTGAGATTATATGCTCAATAGAAGGAAAACCTTCAACGGTTCCTACTAAGATTCCTATATCTGGATATCTCTGATTAAGTAAATATTCTAATTCTTGATATATACCACATGACATAAATCTATTGCCATGCCCCATATATATAATAGATGCATTTAGTTTTTTGGCTGTTTCTATATGTTCTTTTAATGCATCAACTAGTTTTTCTAAGTCTTTTTTATATGGATATTTAGGTCCCCAAGTGCCAGTTAAGGGCCTTCCTACAGCAATAGGTTTTTTAAATGGCATCCATTTTTCCTTTACAGTTTTTATGGAATTTATTGCACGGATATAACTTAAGAGATCTTCATATTGTTCTCCGTGACACAAATATGTAGGTTGTACTACGATAGCTGAAAATCCATTATTTTGCAACTCTCCAATGGTTCCTAAAAGTCCTTTTACTTCAAGTATCTCTTTAGGTATGTCTTGTTTTTGACTCCAATTAGGATCTAATGCCCTTTTTTGCCAGACCTTTCTAATAATATTTGATGTAAAAGAGATAGAAATATTTGTATTAGGAAATACTTGTTTTGCTTTTTTCCATATACCTAAAAGTCCAGGCAGTCCTTCCAAAAAAGAAACTCCAAACATTGCAAGTACAATAGCGGTTTTTTCTCCATTAAAATCATTTTTCATGTATTGCCTCCTCTAATAAAAAAAGCCCTCGGACCCTAAAATAGAGACTCCGAGGGCTATTAGTCAAAGCTCACGGATTTTTTACTAGGTGTTAAGACCCAGGGTCCACGCTGGTCTTAACACAAAGATAAGTCATAGACCCAGGTATCCTGGCTTGTGGATCATCCTCAGACTCAAGCCTTCCCATTTTGCCTTATGCAAAACAGTGGCATAATAATTTGAGTCTTCGTCCCCACTCACAGTGGCGGGCCCGCTCCGGATTTTCACCGGATTCCCTGAAAGTCTATGACAAGGCTTCAAAGATCAGGATTGTAAAATTTTATATTGCTCTATTTTTCTTCTATTTTCAAGTCCTTTCATTAATATCCTTTGGCAACTTGTTCTGCTAGTATCTGTGAATTCATTACACAATCATTTAAACTAACTCCACCTATCCAGTTTGCCCTTATGTAAAGATGCTTATATCCTCTTGTTATCCAAGAAAGTTTTCTTTCAAATTCTAAGTGTCCTACATTATATTGGGGAATTGACTCATGCCACCTAGAAATATGAACAAAGTCTGGCCATGGTTTAAAATCCATAAGATCACTTAGCTCTTCATGAACAATCTTGATTAATTGATCATCTGGTAAGAGTCCAAGAATTGGTGCTCTTGCACCTCCAACAAGTGTTCTTATAAGTGCATAACCTTCAGGGGCACGATATTTAAAGATGCTTGAATCCCAAAGGCTTCCTAAAATTCGTCTTTTTTCTGGACCAGGGATTAAAAAACCAAATCCATCTAGATGTTTTCCTAAACGTTTTTCTTGAATGCCAAAAGATACTACAGCAATTGGGGGATAATATACAGTTTTTGATAATTCAGATAGTTCTGGAAGATGAGACTTAAATATATCAGATGCTTGAGGAGCAGGGCAGGAAATTACCACATGAGTTGCTTCTATTTCTTCATTTTTCGTTATAATACGCCATTTTCCTTTATCTCTTATAAGTTCTTTGACTTCATATCCAACCTTTAGATTATTAAATAGATCTTTTTGAAGTGCATCTACAAGTTCTGACATACCATTATCAAAAGATGTAAGTGTGCCACCTGGGCCTGCACCAGGGCCTTTTTTCCCTTTTTTCTTTGCAGCAAGTTGCATTTTTAACATGGCTCTTATAAGAGAGCCATATTCCTTCTCTAATTGATGAATCCTTGGGAAACAACTTTTTAAAGACAGCTTTGAAGGATCTCCTGCATAAATACCTGTTGCCATAGGATCAATAAGCCTTTTAAAGGCTTCTTCTCCTAATCTACGACATGCAAATTCCTCTAAAGTCTCATCTTTACTAAGGTCTCCTTTAGGTATAAAGGCCTCGGCAATAACCCTTAATCTCCCCTTAATTGAAAGAAGAGAAGAGGTAAGAAATGCTGAGCCTGAATCTGGCATCCTAACTAGCTTTCCATCTTTTACAACAAAGCGTTTTCTTGATGCATCATTGCTTTTTAATGGCTTTAGTCCTAGCTGTTTTGCTAAAGAAAGTGTTGATGGTTTATTGTCAAGAACACCATTTACGCCAGCTTCACAAAGAAATCCATCCTTATATATTGTTTTGGCTTTGCCGCCTGGTTGCAATTCTTTTTCAAGAATTATGAGTTCCCAATCAGGACGAAATTTTTTTAGATACCAGGAGAAGGCAAGTCCGGAAAGGCCTGCCCCAATAACTGCTACTTTAGCCATTTTGCCTCCTTAAATTTTTGTTCTACAAGAGCTGCCAAAAAGGAGATAAATTCTGGACGGGTATTTAGGGATTCTATTCTAAAAAGGTTTGCTCCAAGTTTTCTAAGCATTTCTTTATATTCTATATCTATTTCATAAAGTGTTTCTATATGGTCTGAAACAAAGCTTATGGGCACAATTAAGATATTTTTTTTACCTTGTGAGGCAAGCTTTTTAAGGTGTTCATCTGTATAAGGCTTAAGCCATTTAACTGGCCCACTTCTACTTTGAAAACAAAGACTGCCTTTTATATCAGTAAGTCTTTCTAATTCATGTATAGTCTTTTTTATCTCTTCAGGATAAGGGTCTCCTTCATCTACCATGTGTTGAGGCATACTATGGGCAGAATAAACTAGTTCAAAATCCTTAGCCTCAGGATCAAGTTTATATTTTTTAATGGCTTCATTTATAAGATTTGATAAGGATAAAATGTAGCCTGGGGCATCTGGCCATCTTGCTATGATTTCATAATTAAATCCTAATGGCCCAGCAGCTTGTTTAAAGTCTATGATGGATGTCTCAGAGGTAACTCTGCTATAATGAGGATAAAGGCTTAAGGCTAAGACCTTTTTTATCCCTTTTTTCTTTAATTCATTAAGAACATCTGGTGT
>JAMONC010000369.1 GCA_027066725.1 Desulfobacterales bacterium | reverse complement strand
TAAGATATTGTCTGACTTTTTATATTCGTTAGCCAATATTAGTGATCTAATAGAAGATGCAAGTGATGCTCTTCAAATATTAAGTGTAAGCGTACGGTAATAATGTCTATAACGTCTTTACACCTCTTATGTGTTGGCATTTCTATTGCTCTTATTAGTTTTGCAGTAGGCTCAAATAGTACTTCAAATGCTGTTGGCATATCAATAGGATGTCAAATTATCAGCTTTAAAGATGCTGTAATGTTTTTTGCCTTTTTTGTATTTATAGGACTATTTATTCAAGGTTCCCATGTAATGGACACCGTAGGAAGAAATCTCATCAAGTTAAGTTTTAATGATATTACTATTTCTATGTTAATAGCTGCTATATTGATTATAATATCTAATGTAAAACGTATTCCTTTGTCCACTCATCAAGTAATTATTGGTAGTTTGACTGGAGTTGGGATTGCATCCGGAATTAGAATAAATTGGAGTCTTTTGTTAAAAATATTAATTTCTTGGGTTATATCTCCTTTTATAGCTTTTATATTAGCTATAGTTTTCTATAAGATAATAGAAACTTTTAATTCTAGAGTAACAATTTTATTTTTAGATAAGTTTATCAAATATTTATTAATCTTAGGTATTTTATTTATTGCTTATAATACAGGTGCAAATGAGTTAGCTACAGTATTAGGTCCTTTTGCATGTACAACTTTAATGTTGAATCATATTGTTTTGCTTCAACTATCTGCCACATTGTTTCTATTCTTAGGAGCTATTCTGTTAGGATATAAAGTTATATATACCGTTGGGAAGGGAATTACCAGCCTTGATCCATATTCTGGTATTGCCGCCCAGCTTGGAGCAAGTGCTAGTGTGTTGATATTTACATTTTTTGCTATGCCTGTTTCAACAACTTATTGCATTATAGGTGGAATAAGTGGGGTAGGTGCCTTAAAGGGGATGGAAACAGTAGGACGTAAGACATTAAAAAATATATTAATTGTATGGTGGTTGGCACCTTTGTTAGCTTTTATCCTTGCCTATTTGGTTAAAATTAGATTATAATTTAAATAATTAATAATTAGCTATATAATATTTAATTTATTTCTATTTTTATCACGAATAAATTTAATTACTAAAAGTTCTATCCTTAGTTCAATAACTCATTTTTTTTTGTCCTAATAGTAGTGTTACCTATATTTATAAAATTTTACTTATATTAACTAACTTATAACTATCCCAAGACACTAAAGAAATACAAAAAATAATCGAAAAGAAAAAAAGACTATAAGTTAAAGAAGGCTAAGTAATATATAGCTATATAGCTAAATAAGAATATAAAGAGATAACTTTTAAAGAATAGTTAAGTATTAAGTAAAATTTTTAACCTCTTAACAAATAAAGGAGGGGGACATGTCAAGATTCCTTCACCAGGCTGATCTTGATCCCAAGCTCAGCCGTAGGGGTTTTTTAAAGGGTTGTGCAATTGCAGCAGCAGCTTTAGGACTATGTGATGAAATGGTTCCTAAAATAGTTGAAGCTGCTACATCTCCTAAAAGACCTCCTGTTGTATGGCTTCATTTTCAGGAATGTACTGGCTGTACAGAAAGTCTTTTAAGGGCATCTCACCCTGATGTAGCAAGATTAATTTTAGATCTGATATCCCTTGACTATCATGAAACCCTAATGGCAGGGGCTGGTAAACAGGTTGAAGAAGTCTTAGATGAAACGATAAAAAAGTACGATGGCAAGTTTTTATGTGTTGTAGAAGGAGCTATTCCAACTAAGGATGGTGGTATATATTGTAAAATAGGAGGTAAAACTGCTCTTGAAATTATAAAAGAAGTAGCTCCTAAATCTGCAGCTATTATTGCAATAGGTACTTGTGCTTCTTTCGGGGGGGTTCAAGCAGCAAAACCAAATCCTACTGGTGCAGTAGGTGTTAGAGATATTATTAAAGATAAACCAATTATAAATGTTCCTGGTTGCCCACCTAATCCAATAAGTTTTTTAGGCACTGTTCTTCATTATTTAACCTTTAAACGATTCCCTACTACGGATCAACTTGGTAGACCACTTTTTGCATACGGAAGACGTATTCATGATCACTGTGAGAGAAGACCTCATTTTGATGAGGGAAGATTTGTAGAGAGATTTGGAGATGAAGGACACCGTAAAGGGTATTGTTTATATAAAGTAGGTTGTAAAGGACCAGAGACATTTTCAAATTGTCCTGCCGTGAGATTTAACGATGTAGATGTTTGGCCTGTATCTGTTGGTCATGGTTGTATTGGTTGTACTGAACCTAACTTTTGGGACACTATGAGCCCATTTTATAAGAGGCTTCCAGGTATAAAATTACCATTTGGAAATGGTATTGTTGAAGGGGCAGATGAAGTCGGTGAAAAGGTTTTAGGTGTAGCTGCTGCAGCTGTTGCTGTACACGCAGCAGTTGGTATTGGGAAACGCCTTATAAAAGGCGGAGCCAAAGAGGGGGAATAATTTTTTAATTTTACATTTTTTTGTAGAATAATAAGGAGGAGTTTATGGCAAAGCGTATAACGGTAGATCCCATAACTAGAATTGAGGGACACCTTCGTATAGATGTCGAGGTAGATGAAGGGAAGGTAAAAAATGCATGGTCTTCTGCCCAGATGTGGCGAGGCATAGAGGTAATTTTACAAGGGAGAGATCCAAGAGATGCATGGCTTATAACACAGAGAGTATGTGGAGTTTGTACGACAGTTCATGCTATTTGTTCCGTTAGAGCAGTTGAAAATGCTTTAGGTATGGAGATACCAATTAATGCTCAATATATAAGAAATATTATTATAGCTGCTCATGGTAACCAGGATCATATTGTACATTTTTATATACTTTCAGCATTAGATTGGGTAGATGTAGTTTCTGCAATAAATGCAGATCCTAAAAAGACTGCACAGATTGCTCAAAGTCTTTCTGATTGGCCCAATAATAGTGTAGATAGATTTAAACAAGTACAAGACAAATTAAAATCTCTTGTCAAAAGTGGACAACTAGGTCCATTTGCAAATGGATATTGGGGACATCCTGCAATGAAGCTTCCTCCAGAGGTAAACTTAATGGCAGTTTCTCATTATCTTGAATCCCTTGATTATCAAAGAAAGCTTGATTCTGCTATTGCCATTTTAGGTGGTAAAAATCCTCATATACAAAATTTATCTGTAGGTGGAGTTACTACAGCTATTAATCCTAATAGTGATTCAGCTTTAAACGTTGAAAGGCTTTACTGGATAAAGCAGATGTTAGAGGAAGTTCAGTCTTTTGTACATAAAGTCTATCTACCAGATGTTATTGCAATTTGTGCGCTATATAAAGATTGGCTTAACTATGGAGCAGGGGTTAGAAATTATTTAGCAGTACCTGATTTACCTTTAGACAGGAAAGGAGAAAGGTTTGATATCCCTGGTGGTACTATATTTAATGGAGATTTATCTACAGTAAGAGAATTTAAATCGTTTAATGATCCTTATTTTAGGGATAATGTAGCAGAATGTATTGCACACTCTTGGTATCAGGGTAGTTGGACAAAACATCCTTTTAATGAAGAAACAGTTCCCAATTATACTGGATTTCAAAGTGATGGTAAGTATTCCTGGGCAAAATCTCCTAGATTTAAAGGCATGCCTATGCAGGTTGGCCCTCTTTCTCAAGTATTAGTTGGTTATGCTGTTAAACACGAGCTTATAACTAAATATGTAGATTATTCTTTAGCAACACTTAATAAAATAGCAGGTACTAATGTTGGGATAGAGGCACTAGAGTCTACTCCCGGAAGACATTTGGCAAGAGCTATACGTTCAGCTGTTTTAATAGATTTGTCCTTAAAACATTTAGAACTTCTTACTGAGAACATAGGAAGAGGGGATTATGATATCTATAATCCACCCAATTTCCCTCAAGGGATTCAAAAGGGATTTGGTTTTCATGAAGCACCAAGAGGTACTCTCTCACATTGGATTGTAATAGAAGATGGAAGGATTAAAAATTATCAATTGGTTGTTCCTTCTACTTGGAATGCAGGACCAAGAGATGAAAAAGGACAACTTGGGCCTTATGAAGCATCGTTATTAAATAATCCAATAGCAGAGCCTAATAAGCCTTTAGAAGTGCTTAGAACAGTTCACTCATTTGATCCTTGTATTGCATGTGCGGTTCACATGCTTGATCCCTATGGCAAAGAGGTGACTAGGGTTAAGGTTTTGTAGGATTTAAGGGAGGATTTCAATGCAATATAAAAAATATAATGCATGGGGAGTACTATTAAGACTGTATCACTGGTGTTTTGCTATATCTATTATAGTATTGGTAGCTACTGGTTTCTATATAGCTAATCCTCTAGGTGTTACAACTATAGAAACTAATGTTAGTTTTATCATGGCTAATATTCGTTATATACACTTTGTAGCTGCATTTGTATTTACAGCTTCAGTTCTTGTGCGTTTATATTTATTATTATTTGGTAATAGGCAGGAAAGATTTTGGGATTTTTTGCCTATTACACCTAGAAATATAAAGAATTTCTTTAGCACTCTATTATATTATCACTATCTTAGTGATAAACATGATTCCAGACTTGGTCATAATACATTAGCAGGATGTTTGTATATATTAACTCTTTTTGTTGCAATTATTCAGGCTCTTACAGGTTTTTATATGTTATATCCTGAAAACCAAACGTGGCAAAAGTTGGGATTAGATTTGTTTGGTACTCAACAGCAGGCTAGGTTTCTACATCACATGTTAATGTGGTATTTTATATTATTCGCACTTATTCATTTATATATTGTGATATGGAATGATATAAAGAATCCTGAAGGTCTTATCTCATCTATATTTAATG
>JAMONC010000368.1 GCA_027066725.1 Desulfobacterales bacterium | reverse complement strand
AAATACTATTTTGATTATTTAATAGAGGAAAATTACATTGATTATAACCCTGCACAAGATGTAAAGGTACGCAGAGAAAAAACCAAGGTATTAAAAGACCTACTCTCCAGTGATGAGTTAGAAGATTTATATTATTCTTTTGAGACCCAAAACATCCACGATTTTTATTTTACCGCCACGGCCAAAAGAAATAAAGTAATTACAGGGCTTATTGTTTATCAGGGTTTAAATAGTAGTTCACTGGCAAAATTAGAAATACAACACTTGCAGCTTTATAAAGGCAAAATATACGTGCCCAGTAGCTCAAAGAGCAGCAGCAGAACCTTGGAGCTCAAACCTTGGCAAGTCATTGAGTTATTAGAATACATTAATACTTACCGTCCACTATTACAAAAACATATCAATAACTATGAAGAAAGTCTTTTTCCACTCAACACCAATCAGTTTAATAATATTCTAAATGCGGTTATTAAAAAACTACGAAGGATCAATGCTAGGGTAAAAAATGTAAGTCAACTCAGAGGCTCCAGAATCAGTCTTTGGCTTAAAACTCATAACATTAGAGAGGTGCAAATAATGGCAGGACACAAATACATCAGTTCTACCGAAAAATACCAACAAGAAGATTTAGAAAGCTTGGTAAAGGCAGTTGCTAGTTTTCATCCTATTAGTTAAACAGCAGTTGAAATTTTATAAAAAGCATATCTTGTGTTTAAATGCCCTTTAAAAAGCCTTTAAAACCCCTTTAAATAGATTAGCGCTGTAAAATTAGGTTTTTTTTATATGTACCATTAAGGAAATAGATAGTGCTCCAAGTAGAAAAGAAAGTCCATCGGAAAGAATATTAATAGCAATATCTTTAATAAAATCCATTGTTCAAATATACAAAATCCCCACAAACTAAAACCCTGTATTTTGCTAAGGCAAAACTCTTCAGTATTTTAGTTTGCTCCCCGCGCCAACACGCATGTAATTTTTAAGCCCCTACGCTATTACAGCACATTGTTTTTTTAAAGAGACTTTAATATTTAAAACAAAATCGGAACTTTAAAAAAAGCAAAGAGCTGTAGCCAAATTAAAGCTTAAAAATTACCCAAAGCTATCTTTACATAAAATGGGTTATAAGTCCGCTACGCACAATTTTAGCGTTTATATTGTTTAAAAAAAATCGTCGTTATAACCTATTTTATGTAAAATAGCCAGCACAAGCCCACGCTTTTTTCCATCGCTACTGCCAGCGCACTAGGTACTATAATTATTTGCTTCGCAAGCCACCGCCCGAATTTGCTTAAAAAATCTTCACAAAAAGACGTTAGGCAAAAAAGCCTACCTTACTTCTTTGCTTGTTTTTTCTTCGCAACTCGTCCTGCTCACTCTTGGGCGACACTCCATAGCCGTTTAGGCTAGCGTTACTTTAAGAATTAAAAATCCAACAGCTACGCCCACCTCTTTTTTAATCCTTAAAGCAACGTCCACTACTGAAGCCAAAAAGCTAACATTACCTGAATCCGCACTTTGCTAAAAGCAAACGTTTTAATTTTGTAAAAAGGGGCTAAAAAACAACTGTCACAGCTTTTTCAAAACCCTTGACATACCTTGTAGACTAAAGAGGAAAATATCTTGTCCTATTTTAAAATAGATCCTTGCAATACCTTGCAGGACAAAGAAGCAGAAATGTTTTTTATTTTTAAAAAAAGACTTGACTTTTTTAAATTAACAAGTATAATAGTATATAAATTATAGAATTATGAATCAAACAGTAGCAGTTTTGTGTACGACTTTTTTAGTGGTTCTGGTGGTGTATTGGATAATGCCCACCAAGAAAATGAAAGCCGTTAATGAAGCTTTAAAATCATTAGTACAAGTTTTGCCCATTACAAAAATAGTAACGGCAATAATGAATAATACCAGTAAGGAAAAATCCGATGATGTTTCTTAGCAGAGTCGTATATAAGCCGTGTATATCTCGATATATCCCGTGTGCTTCTCTTAGAGTACTCTCCAAGGAGTTCATAAGAAAAGCACCCTTTATAAACACTTTTACAAGTATATTACAAGGATGCTTCTCGGGCAAAACAGGGGATAATCCCTTTAAAATACGTCGGTAACTTTCATTACATTATCCTGGGCAAATAGATAATCATCAGTGCCAACCTTTTGATAAAACTCAATCCCCAAACAAGCAACCACGCTAATGGATGTGTCAGGGATAATGCCATCAGGTACAGTGGCAGTTAATGTAATAGCTGTAGAGCTACTATCCAAAGACCTTACAGTACTACCTACCACTACACCTATACTATTTTCTTCGGCTACATCAGGTTCATAGCCTTTTATATCATCATTATAACTATAATCAGATACCAGTCCAATGGCTCCCACAATCTTAAAATGGGTTGCTCCTGATGGAGCATCCAAATAATTAGCAGGCAGAAACGATGGTACACTAAAGGTAACCTCGTTACGGTCTGCATTGGCACTTACTCGGTAAGGAGCACTAAAGACGGTAGTTAGACTTATCTTTTTATCTAAATCCAGTCCGCTTAACATCTCCTTATTGGCAGAGAGTACAATGGGTCTTTTACCTCTTCTTCCTACTCCTTTAAGGTTAATGGCTTTAAATAGTTTGGTCAGCTGTGCTGTCAATCTACTACCTGCCATGGTTTGTAAAACACCACTAAAGGCGGTTCTAAATGCTTTACCTACTTTGGCGGAACCGCCAAACTCAGCATTGTTCTCTCTAGTTCTTGCAAAGCTAGGGTCACTTTGTATTCTTTCTTTGGAAGGTCCTCCTGCCATACGAGCAAGATACTCTCCACCAGCGTTGTAAAATGATACACCACCAATGTTCCCTACTAACTTAATTAATCCTTTTTGTTTACTCATAACTTAAAAATTTATGCTCCTGAAAAATACTCAGTAGCGGGTTCAACAATAGGGTTGGTTATGGGTTTTGGATAGTATAGATATCCCTTGCAAGGTGTAGTATCTAAAGAGATAACGGCAAGTAAAGTGCCAAATACATAAAAAAAATGTTAAAGTTTAAAAACTAGCTGCTAAAGAATTTTTATATTTACCATCCAATGGGATGCCAAAAACTTACATATCCATCTTTTTTTTCGCTTGTAAAAGTACCCTATCAAAAAAAAGGGATACCGAAAAAAAAATGCATGAGGGATTACAAATATGTCTTCCAATTTAAAGACCACTTAGGTAATGTACGACTGTCCTACTCAGACAATGATGGAAACGGCTCTATAGAC
>JAMONC010000367.1 GCA_027066725.1 Desulfobacterales bacterium | reverse complement strand
CAAATTGTGCCTGATCCTTTTCATCTATTGCCTTATATAAATAAGGTTTGTCTCCTCCTTCCCTAACTGCTCTAAGATGTTTTGTAAATTTTTCCTTTGCATGAGCAATTATCGCATTAGTACAATCAAGATTTGGCTGAGTAGTTCTATAGTTTCTCTCAAGCTTTATAATCTTTGTTCCTGGAAAAAGCTTAGGAAATTCTAAGATATTTTTAAAATTTGCCCCTCTAAATGAATAAATAGATTGGGCATCGTCTCCTACTACCATTACATTATCATGACTCTTAGCTAATAGCCTTATAAGCTGGGCTTGTATAAGATTTGTATCTTGATATTCATCAACCATTATAAATCTAAAATGTTCAGAAAGACTCTTACATATATCTTCATGGGTTATAAGCAAAGTCCTAAAAAGCTCTAAAAGATCATCATAATCTACAAGTCCATGTCTTTTTTTATAATCTTTGTATGCATTATAGATTTCTATAAGAGTTGGAAGTAAAGGTAAAAGATGTGGATAATATTCATCTAATATTTCATCTAAGGCTTTACTATGGCTTGAACATTTTCCAAATATATTGATGATTGAGGCTGTTTTAGGAAGTCTTGAATCACTTCTTTTAATACCAAGGTCTTTTAATATTATTGATATAAGAGATTGAACATCTGAGACATCAAGTATAGTAAAATCATTATTATAGCCAATAAGTGGAGCATATTTCCTAAGCATTCTATGGGAAAAACCATGAAATGTGCCACCTTGAACCTCATGAGAAACTGGACCAACTAATTGGGCTGCTCTGTTTAACATGTTAAAGGCAGCCTTTCTAGTAAAGGTAAGAAGTAAGATGTTTGATGGCTCAACACCTATTTGAATAAGCCTTGCTACTCTGTAGACCAAGGTCCTAGTCTTACCACTTCCTGCCCCTGCCACAACTAAAAGAGGCCCTGTCAGATGCTCTACTGCCTCTTTTTGTTCTGGATTTAGCTGAGAAAAAAGGGTTTCTTCATCTATCATTAGTTATTAGTTTTTTTTAAATCCTTATTTACCATTCTTACCATTTAAATTTAATTGTTCCTGAAAGGGAAGAACAAAATAAAAACAATTTCCCAAAGGCTCAAGTCTAAATCCCACTCTTCCACCATGAACTTCTATAACTTTCTTAACAAAATGAAGTCCATGACCACTTCCTTGCTTATCTCTATGAAGTTTAGCTCTAAAACCTTCATCAAATATGTGGCTTTGTTCAAAGAAATCAAGTTTAGGACCTGTAGTATATACATAAAACAATATTCCATCTTTATGTGGACCAAAATAATCCTTTATTACTTCAAAACCATATTCCATAAATTTAGTCTTATTACCATTTTCATCTACTACCTCTTCCGTATACTTTTCTGCATTTGAGAAGAAGTTGGCAAATACCTGGGACATAAGGCCAACATCTACGGAAATAACAAGATCATTTAAAAGTTCTTTAGGTATATTGTCTTTTATCTTTATATTTCTTCTTTCAAGACGAGATCTATATCTATCTAATTGAGGATAAAGTACATCTTGAATAAGTCTACAACTCCTTCTTCTTAAAACTAGGTGCCCTTTTTCAAAATGATCACGTCTTAAAAGACTCTCCAAAAATAGACTTGTATTTTGATAGTGCTTTTCAACTTCTTCATATTGATTTAATAACTCTTGATTTAACTCATCTAACTTATCTCTTATCTCTTGGACTTGACCTACATGAGGACAGTCTATAGAATGCCCAAAGGTTATGTGTTCATCAAGTTGCTTTCGTATCTCATGAAGCTGGTCAATCTTTTTCTTAAGTATCTTAAAAAAGATCTTATATCTCATATTGGGCACAATGACATTGTGCTCAATATCAGCCACCAAGGTATTTATAAACTTTATATGCTCAACATTTTGGGTAGCTAAAAGTTTGTAGTGAAGATTATAGCCAATCCTATTTGCATACTTTTCAAAAAATAGCTTATCCTTATCTGTCATCTTAGATAAAGGAAAAGCCTCAAACATACCAATAATATCTTGTCCCTTATTAATTGGCTTGCTTGCTATAAGCCTTCTATTTCCTCTAATTGGAGCAATAAAACTATCTCCAAATTCATAGCTCTTGTTAACAAGTCTAATGTATTTAGGAGGCTCAGTACCACAAACCCTGTAACCAGTTATAGAATCGCAAGCCACCCATAGTCTTCCTGTTTCAGGATCAACCATATAAAGCCTAGAGTCAAATCCTAAAAAAACCTTTGGGACAAATACACATATTGGATAAAAATTCTCTAGGGTTTCATATTCTTGTGCAAGGTCGAAAAAAGCTCTCAGAGCCCGGCCTTGCATCTTGCTAAAACCATAATGTTCATAATCTTCCTTTTTCTGCCTTATTCTTTCTATAACTAAAGTAAGTTCTGGGGGATCACTACTACAGTAAATCGACATACCTCCACCTTTTAAGATACCAGTGGATTATTTATAAGGTATTTTTATCACCTTATAAATATCCGTGGTTAACACTAAGACTTTCCTATTTAACTATCTTATTCTACTATATTTTTTTCTATTTTGGCAGAGGGTTCAAAATAAGATTCTATCTCTTTAATAAGACTAGGAATTGTAGCCTCATCAGGCATTATATCTACTTTTAGTCCTAAATCCTCTATTGTTTTGGCTGTAATCGGACCTATACAAGCTATCTTAGCCTGAGAAAGGATGTCTTTTGCCCTATCTGCTCCCAACAACTTAAAGAAATTCTTTACAGTAGATGAACTTGTAAATGTAGCAATATCTATCGGTTTTTCCGTTATCTTTTCAATAACCTCTTCATCAATATCTGGAATAGTATTTACATAAGCTGTAACAACTCTTACCCTTGCTCCCATACGGGTAAGTCCATCAGGTAAAACAGCCCTGGCCTTCTGTGCTCGTGGTATTAAGATTCCTTTATCTTTAAGATCTACTTTAGAAAATGCCTCTAATAACCCTTCTCCTTGATAATCTTTTGGTATAAGATCTACCCTCAAATGCAACTTTTCAAGCTCACTTGCAGTTGATGAACCAACAGCTGCTATCTTAACTTCTCCAAGCACTCTTAAATCTAGTCCTTTTTGCCAAAGCCTATCAAAAAAGAATTTAACAGCATTGGTAGAGCTAAAAATTATCCACTGATATCTGCCCCGCATTAATTTTTCTATTGCATTATCAAGAGGCTCAAGATCATCAGGAGGTCTTATCTGAATAGTTGGACATTCTATACAAAGAGCACCTTTTCTCTCTAGACCTTCTACTAATTTGCTCGCCTGTTCTCTTGTTCTAGTTACAAGTACTCTTTTACCTAAAAGAGGTAGGTTCTCATACCAAGAAAGCTTATCACTTAAAGCTGCTACATCTCCTATTACAATGATTGCAGGAGGTCTAAGTCCAGACTCATTTACTTTTTCTACAATATCTGAGAGTCTTCCCTTCACAGACTTGTGTCTTGGGGTAGTACCCCAACGTATAATAGCAACAGGGGTATCAGGAGATCTTCCATACTTTGTTAATTGTTCAACAATAAAGGGGAGATTTTTCATCCCCATTAAAAATACGATTGTACCAACAGCAGTAGCAAGACCTTGCCAATTTATTGCATCCTGTTTAGTCTCTTCTAAATGGCCTGTTACAAAGGCTACAGAAGAAGTATATCTTCTATGAGTTAAAGGAATACCGGCATAAGCTGGAACAGAAATGGCAGAGGTAACTCCAGGGACAACCTCAAAAGGTATCCCTTCATCTGATAAAACCTCGGCCTCTTCACCACCACGGCCAAAGATAAAGGGATCTCCACCTTTTAATCTTACTACATTAAGTCCCTCTTTTGCCTTTTCAACAATAAGCCTATTTATCCCCTCTTGATCTACGGTATGACGCCCTACCCTTTTACCAACATATATAAATTCTGCATCTTTCGGGGCAAATGCTAAAAGCCTTGGACTTGCAAGACGATCATAAATTACAACATTTGCCTTCTCTAAAACCTCTTTTCCTCTGAGGGTTAAAAGTCCAGGATCTCCAGGACCAGCTCCTACAAGATATACTTTGCCTAAAACAGTACCTTTAGCCATTAAATATCTCCATATACCTCTTGTAATATTTTATCTGCACCTTTCTGAAGAACAGTTTCAGCTAATCTTTCTCCTAAAACCTCTGGTTCAGAAACAGAACCAATTAGAGACTCCTTAATAATTCTATTACCCATTTCATCTGCTACAAGACCTTCAAGAGATATCTCATTTTCATGTACAAACCTGCAAAGTGCTCCTATAGGAACTTGGCACCCTCCCTCAAGCCTTAGTAAAAAGGCTCGCTCAGCCCTTACACAAATAGAAGTCTTTTCATCATGTATGGAAGATAATATCTTTTTAATCTCTTCATCATCACTTCTTAGCTCAATTCCAAGTGCCCCTTGGCCTATTGCAGGTAAAATTATATCTGGGGATATAAGTTCTGTTGCTCTATAAGAAAGTCCTAATCTATTAAGACCTGCTGCTGCAACCACAATGGCATCATAAAGTCCATCATCAAGTTTTTTAAGACGAGTATCAAGATTGCCTCTAAGAGACTCTATTTTAAGATCCCTTCTATATGCTCTTAATTGCGCCTGACGTCTAAGACTACTAGTTCCTATCTTAGCACCCTTATTAAGTTCTTTTAATCCTTTACCATCTTTACTTATAAGTGCATCCCTAAAGTCTTCCCTTTTAGGGAAAATAGATACTTCAAGTCCCTCTGGTAACTGAGTAGGAACATCTTTTAGGCTATGAATTGCTATATCAATATCTTTTCTAAGAAGGGCTTCCTCTATTTCTTTTACAAAAAGCCCCTTACCTCCAACCTTAGCCAAAGGAACATCTA
>JAMONC010000366.1 GCA_027066725.1 Desulfobacterales bacterium | reverse complement strand
TCCATGCGATGTTACACCACTTGTAATCCCTACCCCAAAACCCCAAGAAGGTTCTTTATTTAGACCTGGAATGGGGGCAAGTCTTGTCTCTGATTTTAGGGCGAGACGAATTGGTGATGTGGTTACAATTAAAATTGTAGAAAATTTAAAAGGCTCAAAAGATGTAAAGACTCAAAGACAAAGACAATCCCAATTTAATATCGGGTTATCTGGACTTTTAGGACTAGATCTAAAAAAAGGTGTCAGTTCATTGACTGGATTTGATCCAAGCCAAGTAGTTGGTGGAACCACAAATGACAAATTTAATGGTAATGGACAAACATCAAGAAATACCTCCTTGGTTGGAACAATATCAGCTAGAGTTGTTAAAGTCCTTCCTGGAGGAAATCTTGTAATTAGAGGAATAAGGCAACTTAGAATAAATGATGAAACACAATATTTAGTTATTACAGGTATTGCAAGGCCACAAGATATTGCACCGGATAACACCATTCTCTCAACACGCTTAGCAGATGCAAGAATTGAATATACTGGTGGAGGAGTATTAAGTGAGGCACAAAAGCCAGGATGGCTTGCAAGAATCCTAGGTGTATTAAGTCCATTTTAAAAATTTAATATAGTTGGTCTTTTATTTGCATTTATTTACACATAAAAGACAATAACAATAAAAAAATAACTAAAAAAGTAACAAAAAATAGCCAAGTAAAGAAACATTATATTTTAAAATATCTAATGAGGATTACAAAAAAATGGCAAGGATGTCCTATCAAGGAAAATCTGAAAGGAAACATCTTCCTATTATAATAAGCTATATTCTAGCTTTTATCTTTGCCATAGCTATATCTAAGTATGCCTTCTGTGCAAGGCTTAAAGATATAGCATCTATTGAAGGGGTAAGAAGCAATCAACTTGTAGGATATGGACTTGTTGTTGGTCTTGATGGCACAGGAGATGGTACTCAAGCCCAATTTACTACCCAGGCAATAGTTAACATGATGGAACGTATGGGAATAAATGTAGACCCAAATAAGGTTAAAGTAAAAAATGTAGCAAGTGTTATGGTAACAGCTCAGCTTCCCCCATTTGCAAAGGTAGGTCAAAAGATTGACGTATTGGTTTCCTCTATTGGTGATGCAAAGAGTCTTCAGGGTGGCACTCTTTTACTAACTCCGCTTAGGGGAGTAGATGGAAAGATATATGCCCTTGCACAAGGTCCTATTAGCATAGGAGGGTTTGCAGCATCTGGAGCAGGGGCAAGTGTACAGAAAAATCATCCCACAGTTGGACGAATTCCAAATGGTGCTACTGTAGAGGCAACAGTTCCTGTGGATATAGATGATAAAAAAAATCTTAAAATAAGCCTTAATCAACCAGATTTTACAACAGTTGTAAGAGCTGCAAGAGCGATAAATAGAACAATTGGAATACCAATAGCAAAAGCAGTAGATGCAGAAACAATCTCTGTAAAAATCCCGCCTAAATATTGGGGAAATGCTGTTGGACTTATTGCTAGAATAGAAAACGTAAAAGTAACTCCTGACGTACAAGCAAAAGTTGTAGTTGATGAAAGAACAGGAACTGTTGTTATGGGAGAAAATGTAAGGATATCAGAGGTTGCAATTGCACATGGCAATTTAAGTATACAAATCAAAGAAAATCCTATGGTTTCACAACCTGCGCCATTTTCAAATGGACAGACTGTTGTAGTCTCTAATACTCAAATAAAAGCAAAAGAAGGCGGCGGGAAATTAATTTTACTTAAACCTGGTGCTACAATTGGACAACTTGTAAGGGCACTTAATGCAGTAGGTGTAACTCCAAGGGATCTTATAGCAATACTTCAAGCAATAAAGGCTGCAGGTGCACTTCAGGCTGATCTAGTGGTTATCTAAGAGGAGGTTAAACTGTGCAACCTATTATACCAACAATAATGCCACCAATTACAACATTTTCATCAACAATAGAAGGCCAATTAAAGTTAGCTGAAAACCAAAATCACGTAAGGGGAATAGATCCTAAACAACTTAAAAAGGTATGTGAAGATTTTGAAGCCATTTTTATAAAACAACTCTTTAAAGAGATGAGAAAGACACTCTCAAATGGAGGAATTATGGGTAAAAGCGTCAGGGCACAAATATATCAAGATATTATAGATGAACAAATTGCTTTAAAGATGGCGCATGCAGGAGGAATTGGTATTGGTGAAAAATTATATAAGGCTCTTGCTATGAGGTTTAGAGAAGAACTTGAAAAAAGCAACAAAGAAGGAGTGCATGTAAAAGAGATTAGAGACCATGTAAAGCATGAAATAAATTATTTAAAGACTCATAAAAAAGAAGAGGGCTAAACCATGCCTGCAAAATTAAATAGTCAAACTAGTTTACCGCCACTTCCTGAAAATTTTTGGAGGCTTTCAAATCAAATAATAGAAGCATGGGAAGAACTTGAATCTTTAATGGATAGGGAGTGGAAAGCACTTTCAACTAGAGATATTAATATGATATGGAAACTTTCAGAAAAAAAGATATCTCAGACCCAAAAAATACAAAAACTTGAAGGAATATTTTTAAAAGCAATTGAAAACATTTTAAAGAAAACTGCTACTAATTATAAAAATGAAGAGATTATCAGGGCTTTTAAAAAGGTAATAAACTTTAATGACTTATTTAAATTGGAAGACTGGCAAAACAAACGTGAACAACTACGAATAAAAATCCAAATTCAAAACCAAAAACACATAAGTTGGATGGAAGCTCAAGCACAACTTGCTCGTGAATTAATGAATATTATTACGCAAGGAATTAGAAATTCTAAAAAAACATATAGTCCTCCTGTAAAAAAGCCATCAAAAAGTTTAACTCCAAGTAACCTAGAATCTACTGTTTCTTCTTTTTAATTTTTATGGAGGTTTTTTATGGCTGGACTTACTGGGCTTTTAAACGTAGCTAAAAATAGCTTACTTACAGAGCAATTAGCCCTCCAGACAACAGGCCATAATGTATCTAACGTAAATACTCCTGGCTATTGCAGACAACAAGTCCAGCTTACTGCTAGGATACCTACCCCAAGTGAAATAGGACCTATTGGAAATGGAGTTGAGGCAACCCAGATTAACAGAGCTTATGACAGATTTATAACGACCACTCTTTTTAATGAGACTTCTATTGAATCTGGCCTTGATACAAGAGTATCTGGCATGAAAATGATAGAAGATCAGTTTAATGAGGTAAATAATAATGGACTCTCACAACTTCTAAACCAATTTTGGTCTAGTTGGGATGATCTTGCAAACAATGCTGAAGGACTTCCAGAAAGAACCACCCTTCTTCAAAGAGCAACTCTTTTAGCAAAAACTTTAAAGGACAAATACAATACACTTGTAAAGCTATCCCATGATGTAGATTTAAATATAGAAACAGATATAAAAGATATAAATCAATTGGCAGATCAAATAGCACAGCTAAATGTGCAGATAGTTGCTGAAGAATCTAGTCATCACAAAGCAAATGATCTAAGAGACCAAAGGGATGAACTTGTAAAAAAATTATCTAAACTTGCTAATGTTCATTATTTTGAAACCCAACGTGGTTCTTACACCGTCCTTATAGGACAAGGAAGCCCTTTAGTTGAAGATGATAAGTCTTGGCACCTAGAGCTTGCCAACAACCAAGTGAACTGGGTAGCAAATGATGGCACTTTGGTCCCTCTTAGTCAAGAAGATATTTCTGCAGGAGAACTTGGTGCCTGGATGGATATTAAGAGCCGAGTTAGTCCACCAGATACTACAAAGCTTATAAGTACACAGGCAAATACCTCTGGTGGTTCTCCAATAAAAGCAGCTACAAGATGGGATCAAATAGATGGAGTAACAGTAAGTGGTAGTTTTACAATCAATTTTTCAGGAACAGATGAAGATGGAAAACCTATAGAAGGCTCTTTTACATATACTCCAACAAGTACAAATGCAACTGTTGGCGATTTTTTAAATGCTATAGAAACAGCCTATGAAGATACAAGTGTGTCTCCTCCTATTCAAAGGGTAAAGGCTGGTATAACAGATGATGGTCGAATATATCTTGAGGACCTACATCCAGGGGATCAGCCAATTACATTTCAAATAGACAGTATTACAGGAAATGTTACAGGACTTAACCTTGGTAAGTTTGATGGCTCATATCCACCTAATTATCTAGTTCAATTAAATAATATAGGAAAAGAGCTTATAAAGGCAGTAAATGCTCAACACGCTCAAGGGGTAGGACTTGATCCTTTAACAGAGGTAACAGGTATCTATAGCGCCCTTAATACTACAAGCCCTATTGGACATCTTTCATCTGGATTAAAATTTTCTTCTGAGGTAAAAGATGGCTCTTTTCAGATATGGTTATATGACAAAAATGGTAAAGTCATAGACTTTGATCCAAGTACTCCGGAGGTAAATGACCCTTTAGTAATTCATGTTTTAAAAGATCATACAAGCTTAGAGGATATAAAAGATGCTATAAATAATGCCTACTTTGCCGGTACATCTCCACCTCAAAAGGTTGGATTAAGAGCAACAATCGTAAATGGTAAGCTTGTAATTCAGCCTGATGGCACTACAGATGTTGCAGGCTTTGCATTTGGAAAAGATACATCAGGTGCACTTTTAGCCCTTGGGCTAAATGCATTTTTTACTGGCTATGATGCTGCAACAATTGGGATAAACCCTGAAATTTCAGAAAATCAGCGTCTTATTGCTGCAGCAAAGGTTGGCAAAAGAGGAAGTGATCAAACAACAAGTAGTGTAGCTTTATCTGATCCACATAGACCTGTGGGAACAAAGATAGAATCTGGAAGTTTTTCTATATGGGTTTATGATCAAAATGATCATAGAATTGATATGGATACTTCTACATCAGAAATAGACCCTATTAAGATA
>JAMONC010000365.1 GCA_027066725.1 Desulfobacterales bacterium | reverse complement strand
CTAATATTACAACAAGGATGTCTGGGATTAGAGGGGCAAGCAGAGTAGTTACAGAGATTTATCTTATAGGCCCTACCCATGATATCCCAATAGAACAGGTTGAAAGACTCCCTGGTGTTGAAAGAGTTGTAAGGGTTTCTAGTAAATATCGCCAAATTGGTCGCCATGGTGGACAGTTAGATCAGTTTGGATTTGAATATAATGGTGTTAAGTTTGATCAAGATTGTTTACACATCTTTATTGGCCCTTGTGCTATTGATACCCCTGATAACCTAGAAACTACTTTTAGACACATGAAAAAACTTGGTATTGTTACTGCAAGAGGTGGGGCATACAAGCCTCGTACAAGTCCTTACGACTTCCAAGGACACGGCAAGGCTTGTCTTCCTTGGGTATTTGAGCTTGCAGGTAAATATGGAATTAAAGTTGTTTCAATGGAGGTTTTAAGGGCTGTTCATATAGAAGAGATATATAACGCACTTGAAGAGGCAGGAAGACCTACAGGAGTAATGCTCCAGGTTGGTACAAGAAATGCCCAAAACTTTGAATTGTTAAAAGCAGTTGGTTCTCAACAAGAATTTCCAGTTCTTTATAAACGTGGTATGGGATTAACCCTTGAAGAGTCTCTTAATGCATGTGAATATATTGCAAGTGAAGGCAATAGAAATATTATCTTTTGTCTTCGTGGTGTTAAGACTAGATTAGGTGACCCTCATAGAAATTTAGTTGATTTTATCCATGTGCCAGTAATAAAACGTCTTACAAGACTTCCAGTTTGTATAGACCCATCGCATTCTGTAGGAGTAAAGGAAAGGGCTCCTGATGGTATATTAGATATATTCCATTCAGCAGCAATGGGAGTAAGTGTAGGTGCTAATATGGTATTGGTTGAATTTCATCCAAGACCAGAGACAGCTCTTTGTGATGGACCACAGGCCCTTACAATGGAAGAGATGGAACACTTTGTTGAAGATATTCGTATTATGAGAAGAGCCTATGAAGAAAGGAAGGCTTTGGCTGCAAGGCAAGTGTTTAAAGATTGGCATCCCAATAGAGCCTTTTAGCCTTTTATAAGAGGGGGCATGAATATGAAGATATTTTATATTCAACACGTACCTTTTGAAGGTCCTGCTGCTTTAGAGGATTGGGCGAAGCTTTGTGGCCATGAGCTAGTTGGTTGTAAAATATATAAAGATGCTCCCCTTCTTGATCCATCTGATTATGATTTACTAGTGATATTAGGTGGTCCTATGGGAGTATATGATGAAGATAAGCATCCTTGGTTAAAGAAGGAAAAGGAATATATAAAAGAAGTAATCTCCTCAGGGAAGGTTGCTTTAGGTATATGCCTTGGCGCTCAGCTTTTGGCAAATGTTTTAGGGGCTAAAGTAAAAAAGAATATTGTTAGAGAAATTGGCTGGTTTCCTGTTTCCTTAACCCCTATTGGTTGGAACGATCCTATCTTTAAAAATCTTCCAGCTACTTTTGATGCATTTCATTGGCACGGAGATACATTTGAGATTCCAAAGGATGCCTATCATATAGCTTCTTCTCATGCATGTCCTAATCAAGCATTTATTTGGGACGGTAGGGTAATAGGGCTTCAATTTCATATTGAAACAAAGCCAGAGTCAGTAAAGCTTCTTTTAGAAAATTGTGCAGATGAGATTGAAGATTCTGAGTATTGTCAAAAACCAAATGAATTGTTAGTAGAAGAAGAAAGATATAAAAAGATAAATGAGATATTCTTTAAGCTTATGGATAGCTTACCAATATTAAAGGCTCATTAGGGTGGTTCTTTAAAGTGAAGGAGCCACTTTTAGTAGATAAAATTGAGGTGAATGATGATTTATTTCTCTGGATGACACAGATAAGGAGAGAAATACATCAGTATCCAGAACTTGGATTTAAAGAGTATAAGACCTCAGAGTTGATAACAAAAAAGCTAGAAGAGATAGATATAGATTTTAGATCAGGGCTTTGTGAAACAGGGGTTGTTGCAGAGATTGGATCTAATAAAAGGGGTAAATTTATTGCCCTTAGGGCAGACATGGATGCCCTTCCTATAAAAGAAGAAACAGGACTTCCTTTTTCTTCTAAAGAAAAGGATATAATGCATGCCTGCGGCCATGACGGCCATGTAGCTATGCTTTTGGGAGCTGCCTTTCTTTTAAAAAGGTTTGAACATAGGCTTAAGTCCCCTGTAAGGCTCATCTTTCAACCTGCAGAAGAAGCCGGTGCTGGCGCTAAAGCTATGATAGATGCTGGTGCCTTAAAAGATGTAGCAATGATATTTGCAGGCCATATTGACCCCAATTTTCAAGTAGGAGAAATAGGGTATAAGCCAGGGCTATTAAATGCCTATGCAGATGGTTTTGAAATATACTTAACTGGTGAAGGCGGCCATGGTGCAAGACCTCATGAAGGAAAAGATGCACTTGTAGCAGCAGCACATCTTATACTTTCTCTACAAACACTATCTTCAAGGTGTATTGATCCCTTAAGTCCTCATGTTATAAGTGTAGGACAAATGCAGATAGGAGATGCCCCTAATTGTATTGCACATCATGGTGTTATTAAAGGAACGGTTCGCTCTACAGATTCTAAGGTTAGAGAAGATATCCTTTTAGGTATAAAACGCTGTTGTGATAGTATTTCAGAGATGATGAATATAAAAGTAGAGCTTAAATGGATTCAATCTTATCCACCTGTCATAAACGATGAATTCGCACTTTCTATAGCAAAAGAGGCTGCAGAGAAGATAGTAGGTGAAAAAGGATTAAAACTTATTATGCTTCCTAGTCTTGGTGGTGAAGATTTTGCTTATTATTTAGAGGTTGTAAAAGGTGCAATGCTTCGTTTTGGTGCAAGTGTTTCTAAGTATAAAAAGCAATATCCTCTTCATAACCCAAAATTTGATTTTGATGAGGAGGTATTTAAAGTAGGTGCTGCTTTTTTGGCACAAGTGGCAATATTAGCAGGTGATTTGTTAATCAACGTATAATTTTTTAGTTAATGCAAGAAGAAGATAATCCTTTTAAGTTTAAAAAGAATCTAGATTACTTTACTATTGGAGTAGAATTAGAAGTACAAATCCTTAATAGGGATACCTTCGAACTTTTTCCTATTTCACCTTCTCTTTTTAAAAAACTTCCCAAAGATATAAGAAAATTTGTTAAGCCTGAATTTATTCAATCTATGGTAGAGATTACAACAGGAGTGTGTTCTGATATAACTGAGGTAAAAGATGAGATTTTAATCACTTATAATAGGTTAGAAGAGGTATGTAGTTTATTTGATGCCTTTTTATTTGTCTCAAGTCTTCATCCATTTTCTAAAATAACAGATCAAAGGCTTTTCCCTGATCCAAGATATAAAAGACTTCTTAATGAGCTTCAGCAAGTTGGAAGACGCTTTATTTCTCAAGGGCTTCATGTTCATGTTGGTGTTAAAGATGAAGATATGGCTATAAGGGTTTATAATGCTATTTTAGTTTGGCTTCCTGTTTTACTTGCAATTTCTGCTTCATCTCCTTTTTACCAAGGAAGAGATACTGGATTTGCCTCTTATAGATCAAAGCTATTTAAGGCACTTCCTCTATCAGGTATGCCAGAGCCTATTAATAGTTGGAATGAGTTTTTATATCTTGCCAATTCTTTAAAAGATGCAGGGATTATATCTAGTATTAGGGATTTATGGTGGGATGTAAGGCCTCATCCTAGCTTTGGCACAGTTGAGATACGGATTTGTGATGTACCTATGAGATTTAATCAAGTATTGGCTGTTGTTGCATTAATCCAAGCTCTTGTGTGTTATCTAGCACATAGTAATGTGTCGTATGATAATAAAAGTAGGTTATTAGATTCTTATCTATTAAAGTATAATAAGTGGCAAGCAGCCAGATACGGCATGGATGCTAAGTACGTTAGCATGGTTAAAAATAAAGTGGTAGTAAGGGAAATAAAAGAGGTTTTTAAAGAATTAATTGATAGGTTGATTCCTTATTTTGATAAATTTAATAGTAGCGATTACTTAAGAGAATTAAATACTTTTATAATTTATGGAAGCTGTGCAGAAGAGCTTCGAGAACTTAGAGAAAAAGGGCAAGATTTTAAAGAGATAATAGCTTATTTTAAGGAGGGATTTTTTCTTTAGATGGGAGCTAAAGCAATTGTTTCATCTGGCCATAAATGGGTAAGTCAAGCAGCTATTGAAATTATAAAAGCTGGAGGAAATGCATTTGACGCAGCAGTTGCCGCTGGTTTTGCTTCTTCAATATGTGAGCCGACCCTTACAAGTCTTGGTGGCGGTGGATTTTTACTTGCAAAGACAAGTTTAGGTGAAGAGATATTATTTGATTTTTTTACAAATACTCCAGGGAAAGGAGTAAAAAAGGATTTTAAGCCTTACTTTTTCCCTGTAACAGTAAAATTCCTAGGCTCTGAACAGATTTTTAATGTGGGGCATGGTTCTGTGGCAGTCCCTGGTACATTAAAGGGACTCCTTCATGTTCACAGGCGTTTAGGAAGGCTTCCTCTCTCAAAGGTTTTAGAGCCAGCAATATATCTTTGTGAAAATGGAGTAGAGTTAAACTGGCATCAGGCTTATTTTTTAAAACTTCTTGAGCCAATTATGACCTTTACTCAAGAGGGGAAAAAGTTATTTAAGCCAAAGGGAGAACTTCTTAAAGAAGGAGATAAACTATTTAATCATGATCTTGCCCTTTTTTTAAAAGAGCTTTCTAAGGATAAAGGGGAAAGGTTTTATAGGGGAGATATTGCAAGACAAATCTCAAAAGATATGGAAGAAAATGGTGGGTTATTGACTAAAGAAGATCTTTCTTCTTATGAAGTTATAGAAAGAAGACCTCTAGAGTTTTTTTATAGGGATAAAAGGATATTAACAAATCCTCCTCCTTCTCTTGGTGGTGGGCTTATTTGTCTTTCTTT
>JAMONC010000364.1 GCA_027066725.1 Desulfobacterales bacterium | reverse complement strand
ACTGCCTTTTGAGAATGAATTTGTCCTACTTGCTGTGCGCATTCTTGGAATTCTTCAGTAAAGGGGTTAGTTAATAGGAAGGATAAGTAGTTTTTTAATTTTAAACGTAGTTTTTGAATCTTTTGCTTATCTAATATAGCCTTTTTAAAGATATGTTGAGTTTTTTTATTTTTTAAAAGAATATTAAATAATTGATCTACACAATCATAAGCTTGAAAAATTGAATTTAATCTAGGTAATAGCCTTTTTTCTTCTTCAGGTAATATAAATACATTTGGATTTTTTAAATCCAGATTATTAAAATCTAAATCAGAGCAAAGATAAGCCATACAAAAAACCTCAAAGGAATTTTTATATTTTTCGGCTTATCTTTAGCTTAAGTTTAAGTGTTGATGTATAGATTATTTTTTATTTCTAGATAAAAAGACAATAGCTTTTTTGTTTTTTTTAGAAAGTTCTGAATAAATCTTTTCATATATTGATTCAGGATCTAGTCCTATTTCTTTTCTTAAGATGTTTTGACTTCCATGTTCTATAAATCTATCTGGTATTCCTATCCTTATTACTTTTTTGGGTAAGAGACTATTTTCTGATAGACATTCTAAAACAGCACTACCAAAACCACCCATAAGGGCGTTTTCTTCTAGAGTTACTATTAGTTCATGTTCTTTTGCCATTTGAGAGATAAGTTCTTTGTCTATCGGTTTTACAAATCTTGCATTTACTATACTTGCCTCTATACCTTTTTTAAGAAGTAGATTTGCTGTTTCTATACTAGGTTGAACCATATTCCCAATAGCTATAAGACATACATGTTTTCCTGTTCTAAGGACTTCTCCTTTGCCTAGTTCAAGTTTATGTAGCTTCCAATCAAGACTTGCTCCAACTCCTTTGCCTCGTGGATACCTTACTGCTACCGGGCAGCCTAATTGAAGGGCTGTATATAACATATGTTGGAGTTCATTTTCATCTTTTGGAGCCATTACTACCATATTAGGTATTGCTCTTAAATATGAAAGGTCAAATGCTCCATGGTGAGTGGGGCCATCGTCTCCTACAAGCCCACCTCTATCTATTGCAAATACCACAGGTTGATTTGTTAAACATACATCATGAATAATTTGGTCATAAGCTCTCTGTAAAAATGTGGAATAAATTGCACAAACTGGTTTTAGTCCTTCAAGAGCAAGTCCTGCAGCAAATGTAACAGCATGTTGTTCTGCTATTCCAACATCAAAAAATCTATCAGGGAACTCTTTTGAAAAGGCTAAAAGTCCAGTACCTGCGGGCATGGCAGCAGTTATAGCAACAATTTTTTCATCTTCATGAGCAAGTCGTATAAGAGTTTGGCTAAATATTGATGTATAACTTGGAGGCGTTGGTTGTTTGGGTTTTTTTATTTCTCCTGTTTTTATATCAAAAGGCCCAACACCATGGAATTTATCTGGCTGTTTTTCTGCAGGCGCATAACCTTTACCTTTTTGTGTAAGTACATGTACTAAAACTGGACCTGATAAAGCCTTTACGTTTTTAAGTGTATCTATAAGTGTTTCAAGATTGTGGCCTGGAAGAGGACCTACATATTCAAATTGAAGGGCTTCAAATAGCATCCCAGGTGTAAAGAAATTCTTAAGAGATTCTTCACTCTTTTTTAAGAGAGTCCATATATTTTCTCCTACATCAGAGCGTTTTAAAAATGATTCCAGTTCTTTTTTTAGCCTTCTTGCAAGAGGACCTGTAAGTTTTCTTGATAAATATGAAGAAAGGGCACCAACATTTGGAGAAATAGACATCTCGTTATCATTTAATATTACAATGAGATCTTTTTTAAGATGTCCTGCATTATTTAGTGCTTCAAAGGCAAGCCCTGCGGTCATTGAGCCATCGCCTATTACGACTACAACCTTTCCTTCTTTTTTTAGCATAGACATGGCTGTGGTCATACCAAGGGCAGCAGAAATAGATGTGGAACTATGGCCTGTATCTAGGGTATCATATATACTTTCGCTTCTCTTTGGAAATCCACTTATTCCTTTATACTGTCTTAAGGTATGAAATTTATCCGCTCTTCCTGTTAATAGTTTATGTGCATAAGCTTGATGTCCAACATCCCAGACAATACGGTCTTTTGGAGCATCAAATACATAATGTATTGCAATGGTAAGTTCTATTACTCCAAGACTTGGGGCAAGATGCCCTCCTGTCTGTGAAACAGTTTCTATAATCTTTCTTCTAAGTTCAGAGGCAAGTTTTATGAGATCCCTTTTCTTAAGCCCTTTTATATCTTTTGGTTCTTTTATGTTTGGCAATATTTCATATTTATTGGACATAATAAACCACCTATTTATCTCTATATATTATATACTGTGCTATTGCTCTTAATGGTGTTGCCTCATCACCAAGATGTTCTATGTAAGAAAGGGCATCTTTTATGAGTTCATTTGCCCTTTTTTTAGCCCCTTCTATTCCAAATAAGGCAGGATAGGTTGCTTTTTGCTTTTTTATATCTGAGCCAATAGGTTTTCCTATCTGTTTTTCATCTCCTTCTATATCAAGAAGGTCATCTCGTATCTGAAATGCAAGTCCTAGATTAAATCCAAACTTAGCTAGGGCTTCTCGGTCTCTTCTGTTCGCATTGCAAAGAAGTGCTGCTGCCTCTAAGGATACTTGGATCATAGCAGCAGTTTTATGACTATGGATATAATAAAGAGTTTTTTCTTCTATAGTTTTACCTTCTGTTTCTATATCTGCACATTGTCCGCCTACCATGCCTTTTATACCAGCAGCTCTTGCTATAAGATTAATAGCTTCTATTTTACACATAGGATCAATGTAGTTTATATCCCATGGAGACTTACTCCAATCAGAACTAAGTACTTCAAAGGCTAATGTTAAGAGTCCATCTCCAGCAAGTATTGCTATGGCTTCATTAAATGCTTTATGGCATGTTGGCTTCCCACGTCTTAGATCATCGTCATCCATTGCAGGAAGATCATCATGTATAAGAGAATACGTATGGATGCACTCTATTGCACAAGCAGCGGGCATAACAATAGATTCATCTTTTTCTAGTGCCTTTGCACTAGATATCATTAAAATAGGGCGTAGGCGTTTACCTCCTGCCATAAGGCTATATTGCATTGCCTCACATACTTTTTTGGCAGGCTCAGGTTCCATCTCGATAACTTCTTTTAGTAATGCATCCACCCTTTTTTTATAATGTGCAAGATAAGATTTTAAATCAAAAGGCATTAACTTTCTCCTGTTTAACTTGCATCAATATCATATTCTTGATCTTCTAAAATTATTTCACCATTTTCATCCTTTGTTAATATTTGTATTCTTTTTTCAGCTTTTTCTAAAAAGCTTAAACATGCCCTATATAATTTAATTCCTTTTTCATATTTTTTTAATGCCTCATCTAAAGAAATTTCTGGATTCTCAAGTTCTGTTATAATACTTTCTAATTCTTTTAGAGACGATTCAAAGTCGTTTATTTTTAGGCAATTTTTGTTATCATTCATCTTGATCCCCCTTAAATCACATGTTACCTCATGATGCATGAAAGTGCGAGAGGATAAAAGCAAAGATCTTAAATTAAACTTATTAATACCCATGTTATCAGGGCTTTTAAAGTGTTGGGGCTCTAGTATTCGTATGAAGGTTTATGGTAAAGAAATTATAGAGAAATATGTTATTGAAGATAGCCCTTCAATTATATCCTTTTGGCATTTTGGACTTATTCAACTATGCTGTTATTTTAGAAGACTTCCTCCAACTGTTGTCATGATAAGTGGAAGTAAAGATGGAGAAATAGCTGCTAGGATTGCAAAAAGATGGGGACATATACCTGTTAGAGGCTCAAAGATGAAGGGAGGACTTAATGCCTTAAGAGAGATGAAAAAGTTAATGCAACAAGGACATAATGCAGCTATTGTAGTAGATGGCTCTAGAGGTCCGGCTAGGATTGCACAAAAAGGGGTAATTGTACTTTCTAGAGAAACAAATGCTCCTATAGTTCCTATAGGGATTGCTGCAAAACCTGTATTGCGTTTTAATAGTTGGGATCGTATGATTCTTCCTTTGCCAGGTTCAAGATGTGTAATAGTTTGTGAGAAACCTTTTATTGTACCTAAACATGTTAGAGGCAAAGAACTTGAATCATTTAGACTGAAAATAGAAAATAGGCTAAATAGTGCCTGTATGCTAGCTGAAAATTATTTACAAAAAAGGTGAATAGTTTATGGGATGGCACAATATTTATGTTTTTCACCATTTTAATTGGTTAGATTTTGTAATATTTTTCTTAATGCTTCTTAGTATATTAAAGGGGTCTTTTGAAGGTTTTAGTAGAGCAGTTACAACCGTATTAGGTGTTATTTGCGGATTTTGGGCTGCAATGAATTTTGTAAGGCCTTTGGCTTTAAGGCTTTCTATTTGGTTTAATGATCAAGTTTGGCCTTACATTATAGGTTTTTTACTTATATTTTTTTTGGTTTATTTATCCTTTGTCGTAATAGGTATTATATTTAAAAGTGCACTTAAAATTATTAGACTTAGTTGGGTAGACAATCTACTTGGTGCGTTTGTGGGTGCACTTAAAGGAATGTTAGTAATAGGTGTTCTTCTTTTTTTACTAACGCTTTTTCTTCCTCCTAATAGTTCTATCCTCAGAAATTCTTATCTTTATCCACGTTTTGTCCACTTTGCCAGAATGTTGTCTCCCTTAGTACCAGAAGATGTAAGAGGTAAATTTATGTGGAAATGGAGACATTTCTCCTATAAACAGGATATCCCGAAAAGTTTTAGAGGGTTTGGTCCTGGAGAGGCTATTTAGTGATTTAAACTCGTTTTAGGAGATTCTTATGTTACCAAAAGATATTGAAGGTGTAAAAAAACACATTGAGAACTACGATAAACTTATAACTTTATTTGATATGAAGATAATCGGTGTCAAAGAAGGCGAAGCTATA
>JAMONC010000363.1 GCA_027066725.1 Desulfobacterales bacterium | reverse complement strand
TTTATTTACATGCCCTTGTACGAGATGCCAAAGGTGAAAAGATGAGTAAATCTAAGGGTAATGTTATAGATCCTTTGGTAATAATGAATAAGTTTGGAACAGATGCAGTAAGATTTACCCTTACAGCATTTGCAGCACAAGGGCGTGATATAAAACTTGCAGAGGAACGTATAGAGGGTTACAGACATTTTATAAACAAAATATGGAATGCCGCTCGCCTTGTTTTAATGTATGAACCTGGCAGTAAAGAGATAGAATTTTTAAATAATCTTAAGGACAATATCTCTAATCTTACACTTTATCAAAAGTGGATACTCTCAAGACTAAATAAGACTATAGAAAAAGTAAGAAATGCCCTTGATAATTTTGATTTTGATGTAGCAGCAAGAACTCTTTATAAATTCTATTGGCATGAATTCTGTGACTGGTACTTAGAAATATTTAAGCCAGATGTAACAGGTGATAATGAAGATAAAAAGATAGCCTCTTTAGCTATAGCCTTAAAGGTTTTATCTGACTCTCTTAAACTTCTTCATCCAATTATACCTTTTGTTACTGAAGAGCTATGGCATTATCTACCAAATGCCTCTAGTTATATTATGATTCAAGAATATCCCAAAAAAGATGAAGATTTTATTGATCAGAAAATAGAAGAACAAATGAACGAATTAATGGACATTGTTACTGGGCTTAGAAATCTAAGATCTGAACTTGGAATACACCCAGGTGCCAAAATCCCACTTAAGGTAATTTCTCATACAACAGAGGTTAACAATCTTATAAAAGATCAAGAACAATCTATTAAAGTACTCGCTAAGGTTGATAATATAGAATATCTCCCAAGTGATGCTAAAAGACCTAAAGGAGCTGGTTCTGTAATACTAGAACATGTTGAACTATTTGTCCCTCTTAAAGGACTTGTGGATATAAAGGCTGAGTTAGAGAAACTCTCCAAGGAAGAAAAAAAGATAGAAAAAGATCTAAAAAAATCCTTAGCAAAACTTGCAAACGATAATTTCTTGACAAAAGCACCAAGAGATATAGTAGAAAAAGAAAGAGAAAAGGTAGAACGTTTTGAGGCACGACTTTCAAAGATAAGAGCACATAAAAAAAGACTCAAAGAAATAGAGGAATAAATGGGATTTATCCCAGATAAAAGAACTTATGATCATCTAATAAAATGGGCAATAAGAGAGGATATTGGCCCCTATGATGTGACAACTGAGGCAACTGTTGATCCAGATAGAATAGGCAGAGCCAAGATTATAGCAAAAGAAGATATTGTTGCCTCATGTCTCTTTGTAGCAAAGGATTGTTTTTTGACAATTGATCCAAATGTAGAATTTTTGTTTTGCGCTAAAGAAGGACAAAAAATAAAAAAAGGAGAGTATCTATTAGAAATTCAAGCAAAAATATATACTATACTCTCCATAGAAAGAATCGCCCTTAATTTTCTCCAACGTCTTTGTGGGATATCTACCTTTACAAAAAAAATTGTTGATAAGGTAAAAGATTTACCAGTAAAAATCGTTGATACAAGAAAAACAACCCCAGGTTTTAGAATACTTGAAAAATATGCTGTACAAGTAGGAGGTGGACAAAACCACAGATTTTCTCTTTTTGATGGTGTATTAATAAAAGACAATCACATTGCTGCTGTTGGCTCTATAAAAAAGGCAATAGAGCTTTGTAGAAATAAAATACACCACCTTTTTAAAATTCAAGTTGAAGTAAGCAATAATGAACAAATTAAAGAGGCTATCTTAGCTGGTGCAGATGCTCTTTTACTAGATAATATGGTAGATGATACAGATGTAACCAGACTAAAAATGGCAGTAGATTTTGCCAGAGCGATTTCATCTTCTATATTACTTGAAGCCTCTGGAGGTATATGTCTTAAAAACATTAGAGAAGTAGCTTTAACTGGAGTGGACCAAATATCTTGTGGATGCCTTACTCATTCAGCACCCAGTGTGGATATAAGCCTAAGAATCGTATAAAAATCATACCAAAACTTAAACATAAATTAAGTACTTTAAATAATTTCTCAAAAAAATTCACCTAAAAAATCCTCTTTAGTTCTTGACACTTATATAGATGATTCTTAGCTTGCTAATAGCATAACGGTTAAGCAATTTTCGTGCCGTTAATCCACTACTATAATCAACTCTAATATTACAAAAAAGGAGAGGTAATAAACTATGAGAATGGATAAATTTACAATGAAATCTCAAGAGGCCCTTCAGGAATCTCAGCAGCTTGCTCAGTCCAGAGGGCATCAAAATATAGAACCAGAACACCTACTTCTTGTTCTTTTAAAACAAAAAGATGGTGTAGTACCTGCAGTATTAAAAAAGATGGGGGTTGAGTTAACTGCCGTCATTGCAGATTTAGAAGATGCTCTTAATAAAATACCACAAGTAAGTGGTGCAGGACTCCAAGTATATCTTTCTCCAACTTTAAACCAAATCCTTCAAAGATCATTTGCTATCGCAGATGAATTAAAAGATGAATACGTAAGTGGAGAACATTTAGTTTTAGCCATATTAGAGGCAAAATGTCCTGCATCAGATGCCCTTAGTGCAAGAGGTGTAACAAAAGATAGTTTCCTTCAAGCCCTTGCTTCTATTAGAGGCGGACAAAGAATTACTGATCCTAATCCAGAAGAGAAGTATCAGGCACTTGAAAAATATGGAAGAGATCTTACACAACTTGCGCGTGCAGGCAAACTAGACCCTGTTATTGGTAGAGATGACGAGATAAGAAGGGTTATACAAGTACTTTCAAGACGTACTAAAAACAACCCTGTTTTAATTGGTGAGCCTGGTGTTGGTAAAACCGCTATAGTAGAAGGTCTCGCTCAAAGAATTGTATCTGGTGATGTCCCAGAAACTCTAAGAGATAGGCGGATTGTTGCTCTCGATATGGGAGCACTTATTGCTGGAGCAAAATTCCGAGGCGAGTTTGAAGAAAGATTAAAGGCTGTCTTAAAGGAAGTTGCAGAAAGACAAGGAGAAGTAATCCTATTCATAGATGAGATTCATACACTTGTTGGTGCAGGTGCATCTGAAGGTGCAATGGATGCATCCAATATGCTTAAACCTGCTCTTGCAAGGGGCGAACTTCACTGTATTGGTGCAACTACTATAGACGAATATAGAAAATACATAGAAAAGGATGCTGCGCTAGAAAGAAGATTCCAGCCAGTAATGGTTGAGGAACCTAGTGTTGAAGATACAATCGCAATTCTTAGAGGACTTAAAGAAAAATATGAAGTACATCATGGAGTACGCATAAAAGACTCTGCAATTGTAGCAGCAGCAACACTATCTCATAGATATATAACAGATAGATATTTGCCAGATAAGGCGATAGACCTAATTGATGAGGCAGCAGCAAAACTTAGGATAGAAATTGATTCTTTGCCCTCAGAGATAGATGAAATTGAAAGAAAGATCGTACAACTTGAGATCGAAAGAGAAGCACTAAAGAAAGAAAGCGATCCTGCATCTAAAGAAAGACTTGCAAAGATAGAAAAAGAACTCTCTGATCTTAGAGAAAAAAGCGATGCCTTAAAAGCAAGGTGGAAACAAGAAAAAGAGATCATACAACGCATAAGAAATATAAAAGAAGAGATTGATAAACTAAAAATAGAAGCTGAAAAATATCAGCGTCAAGGAGACTTAAACAAGGTTGCAGAGATACTTTATGGACGAATCCCTTCTTTAGAGCAAGAGCTTGAAAAGGCTCAAAAAGAACTTGAAGAGCTTCAAAAAGATGGAACTAGAATGCTAAAAGAAGAGGTAGATGCAGAAGACATTGCTGCAATTATCTCTAAGTGGACTGGAATACCTGTAAGTAAACTCCTTGAAGGTGAAAGAGAAAAACTTGTCCACATGGAAGAACGCCTTAGCCGCCGCGTAGTTGGGCAGAAAAAGGCAATTGAAGCAGTATCAAATGCGGTAAGACGTGCTAGAGCGGGGCTACAAGATCCAAGAAGACCAATAGGTTCCTTTATTTTCTTAGGGCCTACTGGAGTTGGGAAAACAGAGCTTGCAAGGGCACTTGCAGAGTTCATGTTTGATACAGAACAGGCAATGATCCGTATTGATATGAGTGAATATATGGAAAAACATGCTGTTGCAAGGTTAATTGGTGCACCTCCAGGCTACGTTGGTTATGAAGAAGGTGGTTACTTAACAGAAGCAGTTAGAAGGCGTCCATATTCAGTTGTTCTATTTGATGAAATAGAAAAGGCACATAGAGATGTCTTTAACATACTTCTTCAGATATTAGATGATGGAAGGTTAACTGATGGTAAAGGACGAACCGTCGACTTTAGAAATACCATCATAATTATGACATCTAATATTGGAAGCGAATTGATCCAGGAGATAAAAGATCCTGCTCTTGCAGAACAAAGGGTAATGGATGCCTTAAGGGCACACTTTAGACCTGAATTCTTAAACAGGGTAGATGAAATAATTATATTCCATAGCCTTAGTAAAGAAGACCTTAAGAAGATTGTTGATATACAACTTGGTTACTTAAGTGAAAGGCTTGCTGAGCATAATTATAAGATTAAGCTTACTGAAAAGGCTAAAGAATGGCTTGCTGAAGTTGGTTATGATCCAAACTTTGGTGCTAGACCACTTAAAAGGGCAATCCAAAAATATATCGAAGATCCACTTGCCCTTAAGATATTAGAAGGAAGCTTTAAACCAGGTGATGAGATAATAGTAGATGTAGATGAAAATGGACATGTAATATTCAATAAAGCATAAGTGGCTTAATGAATTATTATATGTAATGAAAATAAAAAAGGAGGGTGATTCCCTCCTTTTTTTATTTTCCTCTTCCTAACTTGATAGTAAAAGCAAAGCCCCCTTTAACATAAAGGGGGCTTTGAGAGAGGAAAAGATAATATATGCAAAAGTTGCAGGGGTAACGTGGAAGGGATAAGATTCCTTTTAGTGGGGGGTGGAGATGAGTGATAGGTGCTT
>JAMONC010000362.1 GCA_027066725.1 Desulfobacterales bacterium | reverse complement strand
CCACAAGACTTTAAGTAATCGAATATCCTTTGAACAAATGGAAGTACAAAGCTCTGGTATTCATCTTGATGAAGTATTCCTGCCCATGTGTCAAACATTTGAACAGCCTGAACCCCAGCTTCAATCTGAGCACTTAAATAAGAAAGTGTTGTGCTACATAGTTTATTCATAAGTTCTTTAAAAACTTTAGGATTTTCATACATAAAACGCTTTGTATGAAAGAAGCTTTTAGTAGAGCCTCCTTCTATCATATATGTGGCAAGTGTAAAAGGTGCACCACTAAATCCAATGAGTGGAACCTTATCTTTTAGCTTTTCTCTTAAAATTTTTATTGTATCAAGTACAAAAGGGACATCTTTTTTGGGATCTATTGTTTTTAAAGAACTTACCCCTTCCTTATCTCTTATTGTAGGTGATAGGATAGGACCTTGTCCTTCTATAAATTTTAGTTCTAATCCCATAGCCTCTGCAGGGATCAAGATATCTGAAAAAAGTATTGCAGCATCTACTCCTAATATATCAACTGGTTGGAGTGTAACCTCTGCAGCAAGTTCAGGGGTCTTACAAAGTGTCAGAAAATCAACTTCTCCTCTTATTTGTTGATATTCAGGAAGATATCTACCTGCCTGTCTCATTAACCATATGGGAACAGGCCTAACTTTATAACCTTTACATGCTCTTAAAAATGCATCGTTCATCCTTAACTCTCCCCTTTTTTTAGCTCTCCAGATCCTAACAAATTTTAGTTATATAATCCATAAGCATTAGTTATTGCTTGTTGTTTTTTCAAGCCATCTTCTAGGCTTATAACTACAAAAAGGTTCTTCTGCCAAATAATCCCCATATACAGCATATGCCCTTGCTCTGCAGCCACCGCATATATTTATATACTCACAGACACCACAGCGGCCTTTATACAAGGAAAAGTCTCTTAATTCATTAAAAAGTTTACTAGTTTCCCAAATTTCCTTCAGAGATTTTTCTTTTATGTTACCTCCTGCCATAGGGAAATAACTACAAGGAAGCACATTTCCATCAACATCTAAAAGACATATTAGTTGTCCTGCAAGGCATCCTTTACTACCACCTGTAGAAAATTTAAGGCTTCTCTTTTTTATTTTTGTCCCTTCTTTCTTTTCCATTTGGAGTCTTATCCTATAGTAATGAGGTGCACAAGTAGGACGAACTAACATATCTTGTTCATTCTTTTCCATCTGATAGTGCCATTTTAGTATTTCTTCATAATCTTCAGGAGAGATGAGTTCACTCATTATCTCTTCTCCTCTTCCTGTTGGCACTATCATAAAAAGATACCATGCGGTTGCCCCTAGACTTTTAGCTAGTTTATATACCTTTGGAATCTCTTGTTGATTTCTTTTAGTAAAGGAAGAATTGATTAGGAATGGAATATTGTGTTCTTTAAATAGCCTAGCAGCATTTATACTTCCCTCAAATGCACCAGGTTGTTGTCTAAAATCATCATGTACAGAAGCTGTTGAACCATCGAGGCTTATAGAGACCATCTTTATACCAGATTCTTTTATATTCTTACAAACCTCTTTGGTTACAAGGGTTCCATTTGTAGCAAGACACATCCTTAATCCCTTTGATGTGCCATAGCTAGCAATATCAAAGACATCTTTTCTTAAAAGAGGTTCTCCGCCAGATAGGACAACTACAGGTTTTGCAAAGGAAGAGATATCATCTAGTATACGATATGCTTCTTCTAAGGAAAAATCTGGATGATCCTTTACCTCTAGTTCTGAAGAAGAACGGCAGTGTACACAGTGTAGATTACAACGTCTTGTAATTTCCCAAGCCATCCATTTAAGTTCAAATTTCATAGCTAAATCCTACCATTACATTAAAAATTGTACAAATTAATAATTTAACCTTGTATTACTAGCAAGCTATTTTAGCAATAGTTGTTAAAATATTTTTTAAATTTTGTTTAATGTCAAAAAAATGACTTTATATCGTGAGAAATAATAAATCTGAGCAATATCAAAAATACCAATTCTTACAAAATATTTATCTATTTTAACACTTCCTACATTATTGGCACAAGCATTGCTCAAAAGCAAAAGGCGTGAGGACCGAACTACTTTTTAAAATAATTAGTTTTGCTATAAGTCTTATGATATTGGCTAGTAGTATATGTTTTGCCTCTAGAAATAGAGTCTTAGTAAAGGCTAAGAAAGAAAGGCTAGAAAGACAGATTAAGAAAGAAAAACAATTAAGTCCTGCAACAAAGAAGGAATTAGAACAACTCTATATTGATACCATACCTTATGAAATAAAGCAGTATATAAAGAATTATAAATGGCAAGATGCATTAGATGCACTTGATGATCTCTTAGAACATGAACAAGACCTTTCTCCTCATGCTAGACAGATGATTGACCTTGTTAGATTAAGGTGTCTTATGCACTTAGCAGATGAGGGTAAGCAAGACTATTGGGAAGTCATTAATGCCCTTAGAAGACATCTTTATCTGTATCCCCATAGTCCTTATAAGCCTTGGATATATCTAAGTCTTGGCAGGGCATATAGAAAGGAAGGGTTTTATCCTGAGGCATTAGCTTATGACAAGATGGTTATTGATGAATTTAAAAATTCACCTGAGGCACCAAAAGCAATGATAGAAGCTGCAAGGGTGCTTAGAATAGAACACAAATATAAAGATACTTTATATTGGCTTAATAGAGTTATACGTCAATATCCTGACACAAAATCTGCTAATTTAGCAAGGCTTGTACTTGCTGAATTGGCTTTAGAATCAAAAGATATTAAAAAGGCAAAGGCTCTTATAGAAGCTATTAAAAAGACAGATCCTAATATCTACATAAAATTGCCTAAACTTTTATTAGTAGAGGGAGAGATTTTAGCTGCTCAAAATAGATACAAAGAGGCAAGGCAGAGATGGCTTCATTATTTAAATCTTCAAACTTCTTCAGATACTCAAGCAAAAGTTTGGTTTTTTATAGCAGAGTCTTTAAGAAAGGAACATTTTTACTTAAGAGCACGTAAGTATTATGTACTAATTAAACAAGAATATCCTGATACTAAATATGCACTATTTTCAAAGTTTAGACTTGCTCAGTTACAAGAGATAGAACAAAAGAATCTAAGTAAATATGTAAGTAATATAAAACCCTGGGAGCCTCTTTCTGATACAATAGTTGTACTACGATCTATTATAAAACAATACCCCACCTCAAAAATTGCTCAAGAGGCTGAAATCACTCTCATGAGATATGATTTAATGCTTAAAGATCCATTTGATATATTAAAACAAGCAGAGAATTTTACTAAATTATATCCAGATAGTAAATTTAGTGATAATGTAACTAAATATGTAAAAATAGCTTGTAATAAGCTATTAAGTCAAAAACTTAATATATCAACTATTAAAAAAATAGTAAATTTTGGTAGAAATTTTGTTGGATTATATCCAAATGCTCCTTTTATGCAGGATATTAAAGATCTGACAAGTAATTTATGGATAAAATGGATGAAATATCTAATATCATCTAAAGAATATATAAAAGCATTTAAACAACAATCTATATATTTTAATACATTCTTACCAGATAAATATGAAAATATAGTAAAAGATTTAACTAAAAAAACTATTTTTAGTATAAATGAAAAATTTCTATCTGATAATAAACCACTAAAACTACTCAATTTTTATTATACTTATTTAGATACTATAAAGTTTATTAATGCAAATGAAGAAAACTTCTATATAGCTATATCATGGAAAAGACTTAGATGTCTTGATGCAGCTTTAAGATATTTTTATCAAGCTTATAAAAATAATATACAAGATAATAATTTAAAAAATAGATTATTTATTTCATGGATAGATACTGCATCAAAAGCTAAAGATTTTTATACATTAACTGCTGTATTAACTTTATTTAAATTAAATAATAAAAATTGGTTTGATTATCCTAAGGTCATATTAGGATATGCAAATTTAATGTTCCATGATAAACAATGGGATAACATTATAAATAACTGCTTACCAAAGTTAGAGAATATAAAAGATATAAATATAAAAAAGAAATTATTAGTTATATGTGAAAAAGCACTAATAGCTACTAAAAAACTTAATAAATTTAATAAATTATTTAATAAAAATATTAATATTCTATCAAATAATTTAAAGATAGAATTATTAAAACAGGCTGCTCAAAAAGAGTTAAAAATAGGACTGATAAAAAATACAATTAATCATTTAAAACTAGCAATAAATATAAGACCTAATGATCCAAGTATTATTTGGTTATATACTCTGGCTTTAGAAAAAGAAGGTAATTTAGATCTAGCTCTAAAAGAGGCTAACTTACTAGCAACTTCTAAGGATAGTTTTTGGGCTAATGTAGGTAGTGCATTGGTGTCTAATATATCATTCTGGCAAGGGCCTGCAGGATCGCTTAAGAGCAAAACATATAATATTAAGTAATAAGAG
>JAMONC010000361.1 GCA_027066725.1 Desulfobacterales bacterium | reverse complement strand
CATATATACCATCGTCATTTGTTAGCAATATCTTCATTGTCCTTGGTATTTTTTTTATTTTCTTTTTTTCTTTCTTGTTCAAAATAATGTATTAAGCATGATTGTCTATATTGGCAATAGTCATTTGGATGAAGACAACCATTATTTAATGGTACTTTTTTATTATCTTTCTGGCAAAAACCTTCATTCAACATTTTGTTTACTCCTTTTTTATTTTGTTTTTATTTTAGATTTTAAACTAGTAAATAATTTTTTTATGTAATACAAAATTATATTATAAAATAAAAAATAAAAAGGTGACACTATTACTAAAATATGATAAACTGAATGTTCATTCATAATTTATCAAGTAATAAAAATAGATTTCAGCAACTGTTTTGATAAAACCAAGGAGGAGGTTTTTTTATGTCAGGGGAAAAGACAAAAATTACCATCATTGGTGCAGGCCCAGGTGGTATTGCAGCAGGTGTTGAGTCTAAAGTAGCAGGTATTGAGCCTGTTGTAATATTAGAGAAGGCTAAAACCCCTCTTAATACAATTGAAACTTTATATCATAAAGGTAAACGAGTTGATCCTGTATATAGAAAGGTTAAAGTTGATCCTATTGGTACTTTATCTTTTGATACAGAAAGCAAAGAAGAATTTCTTGCTCGTATGTATAATATAATAGATAAATATAATTTAGATATAAGAACTCAAAATGAAGTACAAAAGGTCATTCGTGATTCTGAAGATTTTAAAATAATTACTTCCTCTGGTTTAACTTTAATTTCTCCTATAGTAATTATTGCTATAGGCGTTTTTGGAAAGCCAGTAAAACCACATTATCCAATACCTAAAGAAGTTAAAGATAAGATACATTTTAGAGTTTCTAAAACTCCTCCTACAAATGAGAAAATATTAGTCGTTGGTGGAGGTGATAGTGCAGCGGAAGTAGCTTGTTTTTTAGCAGATAAAGGAAACGATGTTACTCTTTCATATAGACGTGAAAAATTTTTCCGTATGAATGATGTTAATCTTAAATCTATTTATGATAGAGTAGATGCAAATAAGCTAAAGTTAAAGATGCTATCTGATATAACAGAGTTAAAGCCTGCAGAGTCTAGAGTAGAAGTTGTCTTTAAAGATAATACTTCTGAAGTATTTGATTCAATTTATTATTGTTTAGGTGGTATAACTCCTCAAGGTTTTTTGGAAGATATAGGAGTGGAGTTAGATGGTAAAAAGCCAAAGGTAGATGAATACGGCGAGACTAATATAGAGCGGTTATTTTTAGTAGGAGATATAAAAGAAGGTAAAGGATCTATTATGGCAGCATTTAATTCTGCTAAAAAGACAATAGATAGGATAAAAGAAAAATATAAAAATTGGATACATAAATAATAAAGATTAACTATAACTTAAACATAACATAGATACAGTCTAGTTTTTTCATTATTTAATGGTATCATTTATTGTGTATAAAGTAAAGTGTATATAAAATAAAAGTGAAGTGGTTTCCTTTGTTAGATAAGGATGATAGTTCACTTTTTCTATTTAAAAGAATTATATTAATTTTTAGGGGGAAAATAGTTATATCTGCAAGTGAGTATAATACAGAGGACAAAGATTTATATTTAGGCTGTTAAAGTCGACCTTAAAAAAATTTTATTTAGTTTATTTAATTTGGGCATGACCTTATTCCTTTTCTGTGATCATATCTCTTATATACTTAATTTCTAGATACATTCTTAGGACTAACTGCTAATATTTTTACTTGTTTTTTCTCCCCTTGAAGACCTATATCCATTATAAGGATTTCCTTTAAAAAACAACTACTTCCATCAGATTTGTTTGGGATAATTCTAAAAAAATTATTTTTTATCTTTATTATTCTATTTTTTTTTCCGATAAAAGAATACAAATTAAACATTAAATAACTATCCATTTTATTATAAAAATTACAGTGTTATGTAAGGCGAAATATATTAACATATATTACAAATATAATCTAATATTTATCTACTTGATTCTATTAAGAATTTTCAAGCTATTAAGAATTTTGATCTTTGTAGAAAACTTGTATTTCTCCATATGAGTGGTCCGTTGGATCGTTTTTGGGAGGATTGGTAAATGGTGCAGTCCAATGAATTGTTGGAGCAGTTTATATCAGATGCAGAGGATTTAATAGATTCCTCCGATGAAGCCTTAATTCATCTTGAGCTACGTGAAGGTGATCCTACTGAGATTATGGCCTCATTAATGAGGGCACTTCATACACTGAAGGGAACAGCTGCCTTTTTTGAATTGGCACTTTTAAGTTCTTTTTCTCACTACCTTGAGGACATGGTTCAGCCGTTCAGAGAAAAAGGGGAATTCCCTGATGCTGACACAGTAGTAAATCTTTTTTCAGGGATTACCATATTAAGAAATATTTTGGAGGGCTTGAGGGAGGGACAAGACGAAAAAGATTTTAAACAGGATATCGATGACTTTAGAAAGGGATGTGAACAGCAAAAGGCTAACTCTAGCGTATATTCAAAAGAGATAGAAAATACTGCTTCTACAGTAGAAAATAATAATAATAAAGATGAGGATAAAAATAAGAAAGAAAATAAAGACAAAAAAGTAAAGGAAAAAGTAAAGGAACAGGCTGAAACAAATCAAAAGACTAAAGATACTAATAAGAATGAGAAAATAGATATATCCAAAAAATCAAAAACTGTCTCAGAACAATCTAAGTCAAAGCATACTAATTCTCAAAGTCCTATAAAACGCCGTTCCAGTGATCCATTTCTCAAAGTTAGATCCCAGAAGGTCGATGAACTTATGGATCTTGTAGCAGAGTTTGGCGTTGCTGTTGCAGAGGTACTTCATCATCCAGAACTCCAGAAACTCGAAATAGAGGGGCTTGAAGAGAAACAGCATCAGGTAGAGGTGCTACTACGCCAGCTTCAGGACATAGCTGCAGGCATGAGGCTTGTTCCTGTTTCTACTCTTTTTCGCCCAATGCAGCGTCTGGTTCGTGATCTTGCTAAGAGTACAAGAAAAAAACTTCGTCTTAAGACTGCTGGAGATGAGACTGAACTAGATAAGGTCGTGGTGGAATCCCTCCATGATCCTTTGGTGCATATGATCAGAAACGCTGGAGATCACGGTATAGAATCTCCTGAAGAACGCATAAAAGCTGGCAAACCTGAGGAGGGTATTATCCTATTAAAGGCTTCTCAACGGGGAGGTGAGGTGGTCATAGAGGTTATTGATGACGGTAGAGGGCTAAATAGAGAGGCTATTTTGAAAAAAGCTATATCCTTGGGCCTTATTGGGCAGGATGAAGAACCTCCTGACAATGAGCTTTGGCAGTTCATATTTCATCCTGGATTCTCCACAGCAGAAAAGGTGACGAGTATATCTGGCCGTGGAGTAGGTATGGATGTAGTAAATGCTGCTGTCAAAGAAGTTAGAGGACGCATAGAGATAGATAGTACTACAGGTAAGGGCACCAGGGTGGCTATCTGTATTCCGCTTACTCTTGCTTTTTTAGATAGTATGGTAGTGGAACACAAGGATATTAGATACGCTATCCCTACTGAACATGTAGTTGAAGTTCTGAAACCTGAAAGAGAATGGATAATAAAGACCTCTGCAGATAATAGCGAGGTAGTTAGAGTACGTGAAGAATTGATCCCTATCCTTAGATTGGAGCAGTTCTACCACTTAGATAATTCAAAAAGATCTGTAGATGATAATCTACTAGTAATAGTAAAGAGTGAGAGAAGTTCAGTTGCCATTCCAGTAGATGAGGTTCTTGGTCAACAACAGGTCACTATTAAACCACTTCAAGGCCATGCCAAGGAGATAAGGGCAGGTGCAGGATGGGCACTTCTAGGCTCTGGAGAGACAGCTCTTGTGCTTGACTGTATGAGGTTGGATCAGGAGGGGGGAGTATAACATGCCAGTTGTCCTCAATGCGGATGATTTCTCTGCTCTTCAAGGTATTGCACAATGGCTAATGCAAAAAACTGGGATCTACTATTCTGATAGTAAGCTTGAAACTTTGAAGCACAAACTTTTTAAGGTATGCCTGGATAATAGACTTACTTTGTCACAGCTTTGTACTCAGCTTTACAATGGAGATGGTCAAAAGACTCCATTATCACTTCAGGTAGTAGCAGCTGCTAGTACAAATTACACGGCTTTTTTCAGAGAGGATATCTGGGATTGGTTTAGGTATGAAATTTTGTCAGATGTTATGTCCAGAACCCAGCAAATACGTATTTGGAGTGCAGCAGTATCCTCTGGTGAAGAGGCATATACCATAGCGATGGTAGCAGCAGAATGTATGGGGATAGAACAGTTGATGCAGAGGGTGGCCATACTTGGTACAGACATAAGTTTTCAAACACTTCGTCAAGCAGAGGATGCTATTTATCCTATTGATAAATTGTCAAATATTCCACTTGATTACAAAGACAAATATTTTTCTCTATGTAATAATCAAAGTCATTGTATGGTGGTACACAAGGCATTGAGATCTATTTGTTTGTTCAGACGCATGAATCTCAAAAAGCGTCCTTATCCATTCAAGAGACGTTTTCACATTATTTTTTGCAGAAATGTTCTTTACTATTTCACTCCTATAGAAAGAGAAAGGATAGTCAATGCACTTTACGATTTTACTGAAAACAATGGTTGGTTGATAGTCAGTGTAACAGAATCCCTAACTAGTATGAACACTAGATGGAAAAAAATAAAGGGGAAGACAGGAATATATAGAAAAGAATAGAGGGGTAAATAGATGGCTATAAGTAAAAAAATAAAGGTACTGATAGTTGATGATTCAGCACTAGTCAGAAAAATACTAAAGGATGGTTTATCTGCTGATCCAGATATCGAAGTAATAGGGACTGCTAGAGATCCATATCAAGCTAGGGATATACTTGTTCTTAAAAGGCCTGATGTAATTACTCTCGATGTAGAAATGCCTAGGATGGATGGAGTAACCTTTCTTAAAAAGTTTATGCCTGTCTATCCTACTCCTACGGTGAT
>JAMONC010000360.1 GCA_027066725.1 Desulfobacterales bacterium | reverse complement strand
AAGATATCTGGGGTTATACTCCATGTATCTTGTAAATAAATAGAGCCACTGTGATCCCAGTTATCATCTCTTGACGCCCAGTTTGACCAAGAAGAGATATTATAAAATCCACCAAGTGGCGTCAGAGTAAGAGGATTAATAGTAGAATAAAACCTTATATTGTGTTGATGTTGAATTCTATAAGTAATACCTAATATAATCTTATGATCAGAAAATCTATCTATTCTAATCTGTCCCTCAAAACCAAAGTCATCAAATGTACCTTTTTGTTCTTGTTTATATGGCGAATAACCTAAAAAACCACTAGGATATGTAATCCAAACATTATCTATAGTAAATCTATCTGTGTAAAATCGTATCTTAGGAGTCATATACCCTAAAGTCTTTATCCAGGAAATGTCTAAAAAGTAGTCGTTTATAGTTCTATGAGATCCATTGGTTAAAATAGAAGTAACTCCTACATAAGGACCTTGTCTCTTGTGCAAAAATCTCATATGGGTGGTTATATCTTGATAGTTTACGTGTAAATCTGCGTCAAACTGCTCATGCCAATCTTCAACATGAGATGGGGCAATAGAATATTTTGAATAGTTGGGATTTACACTTAAAACATCTCTATGGACTAGTCTATCATCTCCATTTGTATGAAAGTATCTTGTATAAAATGTTAAAGACCATTTATTCCATTTATTAGACCAAAGAGCGCTTGTTTCTGAGGTATCAAAAGAACCGGCACACTCTGATATATAATTTTTAAAATCATCATCATTAAAAGATAAAGACCTATTGGATGTAGGCTTGGCATTAAAAGTAATTACATTTATTACTCCTAAATATGCATCCTTACCATAAACCGCTGAACCAGGACCGCATAAAAATTCTACCCTTTTAACATTCCCTAGGGGCATATCTGCAAAACTCCATGCAAACCCCTCGCTTTGTGATTCATTTACTACATGGCCATCTATCATAAGAAGGACTTTTTCATCTTGATATGCCCTAAAACCTCTAACCAATATGATTGGATTCCCAACATTATTAATCTCTACATCAAAACCTGGTACTAAACTTATTATATCTTTTAGCGTTCTAGCCCCGAGTTCTCTTATCTCTTTTTGAGTTATTACAGTGATAATTGCAGGAGATTTTGCTATAGGAGTAGGAATTCTAGTTGGAGTAACTACAAGTTCACTTTTTGAATAAAAAAGTTGAAGTTCTTGAATACTACTTCTTTCTACATTTGGTGAAGCTACTTGAGCATAGCTTACAAAACTACCTACAAATAAAAAACAAATTATCCAATAAATAGCTCTAGTTAGATATTGAAATATTATCTTCAACATAACGTTTATTCTGCTTAATAGTACATAAAAAATATAGCTATAAAACTTCTTATTAGTATAACTAATATAAACGATTAGTAAACATTATCTTATTTTTGTTACTTAGATTTTAGATCGAAATAGTTCTTTAAGTTCTTTAATATTTAATTATATAGTACTTACTTTCATATGTAAAAACTTTAATTATTTGTGTAGCCTTGATCATTTTTCAGCATTTTAAAAAGTTTTATTTTAAGTTAATTTTAAGTTAATATTATTCGATAAAGGATTAGAAAAATAATCCAAAAAACTTAAAGTGAAGGAGTTTTTAAATATGCCTACAATTCAAACAGTAACAATACTACCTAGCCTTCCAAAGAAATTGGAACCCCTTTTAAAGATAGCTAAAAATTTGTGGTGGACCTGGACACCAGAGGCAATCTATTTATTTCAGGATATGGATAGAGAGCTATGGGATAGATGCGGACATAATCCAGTAGCGTTACTTGGTACTATAGAACAACCTCGTTTAGAAGAGCTTGAACGAGATGAGATATTTGTTGCAAGGATTAAAAAGGTAGAGGAAGAACTTGATAGATATCTAACATTTCATACATGGTATGGGAAACTTGCTAAAGAATTAGATGAAGAACTTCCAGGTTGTGTAGCATACTTTTCTGCTGAATTTGGACTCCATGAATGTCTTCCTCTTTACTCTGGAGGGCTTGGGATTCTTGCAGGTGATCATATGAAGTCCTCAAGTGATTTAGGACTTCCTCTAGTAGGTGTAGGGCTTCTTTATAAGCATGGATATTTTCAGCAATATCTAAATCCTGATGGCTGGCAGATGGAAACCTATCCTATGAATGAATTTGAAAACATGCCACTTACTCTTTTAAGAGACGAAAATGGAGACCCAATACTAATAAAAGTCCCTATGGCAGACAGAGAGGTATATGTTCGAATTTGGTCTATCCAAGTTGGAAGGGTGCCTATCTACATGCTTGATACAGATGTATCCCTAAACTCTTTGGCAGATAGACAAATTACTTCATACCTATATGGTGGAAGCATTGAAACAAGACTACAGCAAGAGATCGTACTTGGTATAGGAGGAATAAGAGCACTTAAAGCGTTAAATAAAAATCCTACAGTATGTCATATGAATGAAGGCCACAGTGCCTTTATGGCGGTTGAAAGACTGAGACAATTTGTAGAGGAACAAGGGCTTGACTTTGAAGTTGCAATGGAGGTTGTTAGAGCGACTAACATCTTTACAACCCATACCCCTGTACCAGCTGGTATAGATAGGTTCCCACCAGATATGATACAAAGATATTTTGGGCATCTATGTGAACGACTTGGTATTAGTATGGATACCTTTCTTGGTCTTGGCAGAATAAATCCTCAGGATCAGTCAGAGACATTTTGTATGGCAGTTCTTGCCATAAAGATGGCCTCTCAAAGCAATGGTGTAAGTAAACTTCACGGTGAAGTATCACGTAAGATGTGGGCTGGTATATGGCCACAGATACCTCAACATGAAGTACCTATTACTCATATTACAAATGGAGTGCATACCCTCTCATGGCTTTCTGGTGAGATGAGCCGTCTTTATGAAAGATATCTTGGCTCTCGCTGGATAGATGAACCAACTAATCACCAAATATGGAAACGTATAGATCTAATACCAGACTTTGAGTTATGGCGGGCAAAAGAAAGACTTAGAGAAAGACTTATATCTTTTGCACGATATAGGCTTAAACAACAGCTTAAAGCAAAAGGAGCTCCTGCATATAAATTAAAAGAAGCAGATCAAGTACTTGATCCAGAGGCACTTACAATAGGTTTTGCAAGAAGGTTTGCAACCTATAAACGTGCAAATCTAATATTTAAAGACCCTGAAAGGCTTACAAAGATACTTACAAATCCAGACAGGCCTGTTCAGATCATATTTAGTGGGAAAGCTCATCCAAAAGATAGAGATGGAAAGAGTATTATTCATCAGGTAGTTCAAATGGCAAACAGACCTGAGCTAAGAAACAGGATCGTCTTTATTGAAAACTATGACATAGAAGTAGCTAGATACTTAGTACAAGGTGCAGATGTATGGCTAAATACACCAAGGCGCCCTATGGAGGCAAGTGGTACAAGTGGAATGAAAGTAACGGCAAATGGAGGAATAAACCTTTCTATATTAGATGGTTGGTGGTGTGAGGCTTTTGATGGCACATGTGGTTGGGCAATTGGTGCAGGAGAAGAATATGATGACCATGCATATCAAGACGAAGTAGAAAGTAGACTTTTATATGAACTTCTTGAAAATACAGTAGTACCTCTATTCTATGAAAGAGAATCACATAATATTCCTCATGGTTGGATACAGGTTATGAGAAACTCTATAAAGAAGGTTTGCCCGTTCTTTAACACTAACCGTATGGTAGAAGAATATGCAAATCAACATTATATTCCTAACATGCAAAACTGGAAGGTCCTATCAAAAGACAACTGGGCTCAAGCAAAAGAGCTTGTCTCTTGGAAACAAAAGGTAAGAAATCATTGGCATGAAGTCTCCATTCAAGATGTTCAAGTACCAATAGATGGATCTCCAAAAGTCGGTGATAGGCTTCCCATAAAAGCTATAGTAAATCTTGGTCCATTTTCTACTGATGAAGTAAGAGTTGAGGCATATATTGGACGTCTCGATGCAACAGGAGGGATCCCTGAAGGACATCCTTTACCACTTCTTCCTACAAAAGAAATGGATGGTAATGCCCATATATATCAAGGTACTCTACTTTGTCTTTCTAGTGGTAAAATTGGATTTACAATAAGGTGTTATCCATATAGAAAAGGACTACCTCATAAGTTTGAATTAGGACTTTTAACTTGGTGGGAAACAGGAAATCATAACTAAAAAATATATAATTAAGGGGTAGATAAGTCACATCTGCCCCTTTTATTTTATCCTTTTACTATTACATCTATAGGCTCTTCTATACCAATAGTTTTAGCAAAGTTTAATAGCCTTGTCTTGACAGAAAAAGTTACCTCTTGCCCTTTAGAAGCAATTAGTAGTCCATTTTTTGCGATAACATCTCTTCTTAGTATCATTCCTATATTTAATTGTGAAACTTTTATACTCTGTATTTTATAATTATTACATGCTGTTTTTAAATTTTCTAACAATTTTAAAATATTTGGATTATACTCTTCTTTTTTACATACTAATTCTTCATATGCTTTATTAGGAGATTTTCCTAAAAAAATAAGCTGATCAAAATCGATAACAGCCTTTAGTATCTGTGCACCAAGTCTTATAATACTCTCATCTATTGTTTTAGGTTTTCCTTCGTATTCAAAAAACTTTTTGTGTTGTAAGCGTATCATTTCTGAAATTCTTTCAAATCTTGGAATATTTTTTAATAGATTAGCTCCTACCTCTGGATGTGACTCAAACATCTCTTCTTCTTCAGGATCAAGCTCTATCCCAGAATAAACCTTTTCTATAAGATCATTAGGAAGAGTTACACAGCCAATCTGTGACAAAAAAGCAGCAACATAAAACTCCCAACTATTAGGTAATTTTAAAGCATTTACAATCTGAGACACATACTGTTTAATCCTATATGAACGACTAAATGCGGCTGGACTTACCTGACTTAATATCTCTGTTATAACTTTTATACTACCATTAACGGTCTTCTCTAGTATTTCTCT
>JAMONC010000359.1 GCA_027066725.1 Desulfobacterales bacterium | reverse complement strand
GTCTGGTACTCCTACTGTTGTTGCTGGAGAAAACCATACTATTCACCATATACATAATGGTCCTTCAATAGCAGTGCCTTTTCACACCAAATCAGGCGATTTTGTTGTTGAAGTGGCTTTTAACAAGTAGTTAAAATAATTAAGAATTTTCTGTTAGCTTTTGAAATTCATTATTCAACTTTTTTTCAAGCTCTACAAGAAGTGTGTCTATTTTCTCTTGAGCATCTTTATAAAGATTTAGAACCGTTTTGCCAATAGGTGTTAACTGGGTACCTCCTCCACCTTTGCCTCCAGTAGTTTTTTTAACTAGTGGTTGAGGTGCTTGTTGATTCATTGAATCTACAAGTTCCCATGCGTGTCTATAAGACATCTTCATTGCTCTAGCTGCTTCAGATATGGAACCAAATCTATCTACAAGTTCAAGAAGATCAATTCTTCCTTGACCAAGAAAACTTTTATCCCCCTTATTTATCCAAACTCTAGCATGGATATAATAGTAGTTAGGGTCTTGTTTATTTTTTAAATGGTTTTGGGCTTTATTTTTGTTTCTGTACTTCACTTTTTTTCCTCTATTTTTTGTGTTATTTTTTATGGTAACATACCATTTTTAAAGCAAAATGAATGAATTTTTATTCATATATAATTATTAGGACAACAAAGTATAATTTTCAACTAATAATCTATAAAAATTGATATTAACTATTTTAAAAACGTGTTATATCCTATTTATGATAAGCGAATTTGTATCTGATAAAATCAGTTTAACTAATATAGATATAGTTAGTTATTATAAGGGAAGAGCTAGTTTTTTGCCTGTAAGTTATCCTAGTTTTGAGGGGATTAAGCATCTAATAAGATTTAATGGTTATAAATTTATTTTTGATTTAACAGGACATATTAAGTTAATACTTAATGATAGTGCCGATTGGCCAGATCATTTTATTAAAATAAAAAGAACTATAGCAAATGAATGGATAATTTATTTAAGTTATGGATATGAAGATATTTATTCCCTTACAGGTGTTTACTATATACCAATTAGAGAAAGCTTAAGTTATGTGCCTATTTGGCTAGATAACCCTTTTAAAAATAATTGTTTTGAACAAACAATAAAAAGTTTTAAAAATTTAATTATAAGTCTTTCTAATTATAATACTAAAAATATCAAAGTTGATTTTAATATCTCCAAAATTATAGCTCAAATTGTAAGGGTAAATAAGTTAGAGGAGCTAAGAAAACAAGCTAACATATTTCATCATATATTAAAAGGTACAGTACCTATTTTACCCCCTGATACTATTACTGTAGATTATAATGTTATTCCTATATTTATATCAGATGGATGTCTTTATAATTGTAGATTTTGTTGTTTAAAAACTGGAAATGAATGGAGACAAAGAACTAATAAAGAAATTATAGATCAAATATATGGATTAAGGGATTTTCTTTCAGATGATATAATAAATTATTCTGCAATATTTTTAGGACAAAATGATGCCCTTTCATCAAGTCCTGATATCCTTTTAGAAACTGCAAGGATTGCTTTTAAGGTTTTACTTGACAAAAGTATTTTTAAAGAAAAAACTCTGTATTTGTTTGGTTCAACTACTTCTTTATTAAATACTCCAAGATGGATATTTAAGGAATTAGATAAAATAGGTTATAGACACATATATATAAATTGTGGGTTAGAGTCTTTTGAACAAGATGTATTAAATATGATAGGAAAACCTATTACCAGTAAGGAAGTAGAGGATGCATATAGATTTTCTGTAGATATAAATAAAGATTATTCTTGTGTTGAAATCAGTCTTAATTTTCTTATATCTGAGAGTTTCCCAGAAATTCATTTAAAAACTCTTCTTAAAAAGTTATCAAATCCCACGACTAAACTTCCAAAAGGAACAATATATTTATCTCCTATGATTGGAGAATCCTATACCTTAAGAAAACTAAAAAGAATAATTTTTAATCTAAAATCCAATTCTAAGTGGGATATTAAGTTATACATAATGCAAGGACTTTAAAAGGGCATTAAAAAAGGGGGACATAAGTCCCCCCTTTTAAGAAGCGGTTTTATTTATTTTTATATTTATACCTTCTCTAAATCCATTAGCTTTTTAGCTGCTGCCTTTAAAAGTTCTCTTCTTGCAGGTGCTTCAAGATTTTCTGAGATCCAAGGTGTTTTCTTTGGTGAGCATAATTTCTTTAGTAGGAATATGTCTTTTTCTTTTCCTAAGTAATATACATTGGGACCTAGATTTATGTCTTTTGTTACAAGACGAGTCGCTCCTTTTTCATGGACTAATTTATATACTTCAGAGTTTTTATCTGTTATATCACCAAATATCCTAGCATCTGCAATACAGGTTTTTACACATGCAGGTTCTTCACCATGTTCTAACCTTTCAAAGCAAAATGTACACTTATCAACTACAGGTTTAGCTTTTGTTTTATCCACATATCTAGCACCATAAGGGCAGGCTACTGCACATGCACCACAACCTAAGCATCTGTCTTTATCTACTAATACTATACCAGTAAATGGATGCTTATAAGTAGCCTTAACCATCATCTTAATTTTTTTGCCAGTTTTAGGATCAGTAAATTCCTTTTCAACAGGCTCTGCCACACAAGCCTCTACACATATAGGATGATCACAATGATTACAAAGAGCAGGATAGAATGTATATGACATACCCTTAGGAGTATTTTCTGGTCCAAGTCTTTCAACCCAACTTCTATGATAGGGAACTGGTACACCCCATTCAGCTCTACATGCAAGAGCACATGCATGGCAGCCTACACATTTATTAAGATCAATTACCATTGCATATTGGCCCATTTTAAAACCCCTCCTTTTTTATAGCTCTAGGCATTCCCTCTTTTTTGTATTTTGTAACGTGGAATTTCTGGTGGGACAGGTCTTAATTCTGGGAATTCTAAAACCTTTCCATCTTTTATTAGACGTACAAAATTGGTTCTATGGCTAGAGCCTCCAAAAAATGGATCGTTTACATAATATGTATTCATAAATTGATCACTTGCACCTTGTAGATATGCTTTTGTAAGTCTTGGTGATCTACTTCCAAAACCATGTGGCAAATATACTGTATCAGGTCTTATACCTGGTGTTACTTTAATTGCTATTGGTAGAGATTTATATCCATCTTGATTTTCCATGATAACAATGTCACCGGTCTTAAGCCCCATCTTTTTGGCACATTCATCATTTATCCAAAGCATATTTTGTGGACATTCATTATGTAGCCATAAATTATTCATTGTTCTAGAGAAGGTGTGAACAGGACTTCTTCCATATACCATACGAGCATAGCCTTTAGGTTGAGCAGGGATGGGTTCATACTTAGGAACAGGATCAAGATCATTGTCTTCAAAGGCGTCCATATACAACTGAATTGATCCAGAATCTGTATTAAGCTCCCACTCCTCGGTAGGATCTTTATATGGGTGGGCTTTAAATGTTACAAGGCCGCCTTCTTTATTTAATTTTTCAAGACTTAAATTAATACTTGCAAGCATTTCATTTAGATATTCTTCTTCTGTCTCACACTCAAACATTTCTAAGCCTAGTCTTTTAGCTAGTTGCCGTGCAATCCAATAAGGGGGCTTTGCCTCAAACATTGGTTTTACTATGGGTTGTCTTACTGTTACATATGGATAGAGGTCTGTATTTGCATATACAGAATCATAACGTTCTAAATAATTGGCTTCAGGAAGCACTATATCTGCCCATATTGCAGGTTCAGTTGGAAGAATCTCTGATGCAAATATAAAGTCAAGGTTTTCAATTGCTTTCATGGTCTGATATGGATCTGCAATGGTCTGAAGTAGGTTTACACAAGTAACTCCCCAAAGTTTTATTGGATAAGGATCCCCTGTGATGGTTGCTTTTATAATTGCATCTGTAGGTGTACCAGGGAAGAAATATGCGAATGGATAGTCATCCCTTAAAGATGTTTCTGGGGGTTTTACTTTCTTTTTATTTTTACACTCAAAACATTCAAGTTTTTTCTTAATATGTATTGGGGTTGGGAAGTAAAGTCCTCCTTTTACACCAACAGCCCCAATAATGGCTGTTAATATGGCCATTGCTCTATGTCTATGGACATCACTTTTGCCATACCATGCGGAGTGCCTTCCTGGATGAATGGTGACATGAGGTTTATTAGCAACTAATAGATCAATTGCACGTTTTATATCTTTTACATCAAGATCACAAATTTTTGCTGCCCATTCAAGTGAGTGTCCCTTTACTGCCTTTTTTAATTTATCAAAGCCATAACAGTTTGTTTCTACAAAGTCTTTATCATATAGATTATTTTCTATAACATAGTTAATCCACGCAATTAAAAGGGCGACATCTGTTCCTGGACGTATAGGAAGCCATATATCAGCTTTACCTGCTGCAGCAGAAAATCTTGGATCGACTACTATTAATTTAGCACCATTTTGTAACCCTTTTATATATTGTCTTATATTAGCAACTTCAACATTTTCTCCATAATGGGTACCAAAAAAGAGCATTACTTTAGCATTTTCAAAGTCTACTCTTTCTTTTACCTGATATCCATAGGTAACAGCATAAGCTAGACTAACCGCACCTAAGCATTGGAAGAAGCAAGGTTCATTAGAATAGTTTTCTGTACCAAGTGCCTTAAATATTTCTTTATAGAATTCAGATGCTATACCATGATCAAATAATGCAATAGAATGAGGTCCATATTTCTTTTGAGTTTTTTGAATATTATATGCTATCTCATCTAATGCTTCATCCCAAGATATTTTGGTCCACTTACCACTTCCTCTTGGACCAACCCTTTTCATAGGATACTTTGTCCTATCTGGATCATATAAGAGTTGGATCCCAGAGTTTCCTCTAGCACATACTCTGTGTCCATTTGTTGGGCTCTTGGGATTGCCCTCTATTTTTACAAGGCGTCCATTTTTTACCTTACCAACAATAGGACAATGCCAAAAGCACATTTCACATACACTTGTTATCTCTTTTGCCCCTAAGCTGCCAGGAAGCCCTTTTTCTAC
>JAMONC010000358.1 GCA_027066725.1 Desulfobacterales bacterium | reverse complement strand
AGCGGTGGTTAATTTAATTGAAAAAAATTATGTGGAACCTGTTAATCCTAAGAAACTTATATATGGTGCAATAAAGGGTATGCTTAGTTCTTTAGACCCTCATTCTTCTTTTATGACTCCAGAAGATTTTAAAGAGCTTGAGGTTGAGACTCAGGGTAGTTTTAGTGGAGTTGGTATGGAAATTACCATGAAGGATGGGATATTAACTATAGTCTCTCCAATAGAAGGTACGCCCGCTTATAAAGCAGGATTAAAAGCTAATGACAAAATATTAGCGATAGATGGGGTCTCCACTAAACATATGACTTTGATGGATGCTGTTAAAAGACTTAGAGGTCCGAAAGGTACAAAAGTTACTATTACTGTTATGAGAAAAGGATGGAAACAGCCTAAAAAAATAACACTTGTTAGAGCAGTTATTCCAATAAAGAGTGTTTATTCAAAAATGTTTGATGATGGCTATGGATATATAAGGATTACAAATTTCCAAGCAAATACAGATTCTGAATTAAAGAAGGCATTGAATAAATTAGAAAAACATCACCAATTAAAAGGACTTATTATTGATCTTAGGAATAATCCTGGAGGACTTCTCACCCAGGCAGTTAAAGTAGCAGATGAATTTATTGATAAAGGAGTAATTGTATCCATTAAAGGCAGGGTTAAAGATCAAAGAGCTACATTTATGGCTCATCAAAATAAGCATCCTCTTAAATGTCCTATAGTGGTCTTAGTAAATGGGGGTAGTGCTAGTGCTTCAGAGATTGTTGCTGGTGCATTACAAGATCATAGAAGAGCCCTTATCCTAGGGACAAGGACATTTGGTAAAGGATCTGTACAGACTATTATTCCACTTAGTGATGGTTCTGCTGTTCGTCTTACAACAGCACTTTATTATACTCCAAGTGGTAGATGTATACAGGCTGAAGGTATTACTCCTGATATAATTGTGCCCTTTGTTCCTCCGTCAGAAGAGAAAAAGTTAAGTGAGTTGCCTAAAGAACATCCATTTATTTCTGAAAGGGATCTAAAGGGCCACCTACCACCTGTGCAACCTGTTGAGAAATCAAAATCTAAAACAACCAAAAAATCAAAACCTATATTAGATAATCAATTAGAAGAAGCATTAAGGGTATTAAAGGCATGGAATATCTTTTCTCATGTCCAAAATGGATAAGTTAGAAATTTAAGTAAATTAAATGGCTAATTCATCTAAAAAAGGAGGAAGTAAAAAGGGTAACAAATCGAAAGGACGCTCTAAGACTAATAAAAGAGTTCAGTCAAAGTCGAAAATCTCAAGTCTTTTTATAATATTGTCTATTTTGGGGGTAATTGGAGCAATCATTTTATTGATTATCTGGTTACCTCCACCCGGTGGAAGATCTCCAAGTATTAGACCTCCTTTTGAAGAAAGGCGTCCCTTACCACCTCCTCCGAAAGTAACTCCCAAGCCGCTTCCTCCTACGATACAAAAACCCAAAGTAGCTATTATTATAGATGATTTGGGTTATAATCGAGATATAGATGATGCTTTTTTGCACCTTCACGCTCCTCTTTCCTTTGCTTTTTTACCTAAGGCACCTTACACGAAATTTTTAGCTAATGAAGCTCATAAGATAGGAGGACATGATATATTAGTTCATATTCCAATGGAACCTATTAATCCCGCAATCAATACTGGTCCAGGAGAATTATTAACGAATATGGATCTAGATACATTATTGGAAGTATTAAAAGAAGATATCAGTGAAGTTCCCTGGGCTATTGGGGCTAATAATCATATGGGATCAAAATTTACGACAGATAAAAAGGTAATGACATGGGTACTTGAGGAATTAAAGAGAAGGGGTATGTTTTTTATTGATAGTAGAACTACAGCAATGTCCATTGCTTACAATATTGCCAAAGAGTTAGGTGTACCTACAGCAAAAAGAGATGTATTTTTAGATAGAAATCCTAATCCTATAGCAATTAGAAAAGAACTAAAAAGACTCGTAAAAATTGCTAAAGAAAAAGGCTATGCTATTGCAATAGGCCATCCATTTTTAGTTACATGGAAGATATTATATAGAGAGCTGCCTTGGTTAGAAAAACAGGTAAAGATTGTTCCTGTTCATGAGCTAGTTTCATAAAATTATTGTATGCTTAAAAGGGAGGATAATTTTTCCTCCCTTTTAAGTTTTTAAGCCTGCCATTTCTATTTTTTGTATGTAATTCCTTCTTTTGCTTTTTTAAGAGTTTTATTTAAGCTAAAGAATTCTTCACTTGATTTAGAGGAGTGATTTTCTATAGAATTCTTTAGCTCTTCTATTTTAGAAATTAAATCTTTTACAGAGGTCCCTTTGGGTATATACCCTAGCGCTCTTGCTAAAGTAATTTTTTGTTCAGCTGCATCTAAAAGTTTTAAAGCGGTTGTTTTATTACTTTTATAAAGTGTTGAGGCATCATTTACTAAAATAGCAGCTTCAGCTAATGGTTTAGGTATAATTGTAGTTTGTACATCTATAGAGTAAATTGCGATATTAAGACTATCTATTGCCCTAGAAGTGTCTCCCTTTTTAAGAAACTCTTGAGCTAGTTTAATAGCTTGTTTAAATATATTAATTGGTAAGTATTTAGTATCTATAACAATTTCATTTCTTAGCTGTTCTAATAATTCTCTTGCTAATACTAAATTATTGGCTTTTATTGCAGCTTTTACTTTTTTTATTATTTTTTTTGCTATTTTTATATTAGTAATTCCACTTATTTCATATACTGTTACTCCAATTGGAACTTCTTTATCACCGATTTGCATACTTAACTCATTTAATTCTTTACTAATTCTTGATAGCGTAGTTTGAGCAAGATCAAGTTGATTATGTGTAATCATTAAAATAACATTTTGTGCTTGATTATAAATTGTAATAGCTTTTTGCATTAATATGTTAGTCTCTTTTTTCTTTACTTGTTCTAGTGAACGTTTACCTGAACTACGTATGAGTGATTGAGCAATAACAGAAGAGTTATTATTTTGTGCTGCATATAAGGGGGTAAGTAAAAAAAATGTTAATATAATCACTACTAGAGTGCGGAAATAAATAGATTTCATTGATAAAAAACCTCCTCCATTTTTTAGATAATAATGAGTATAAAATAAAATAATGTCAACCTAAACAATAAGTTGACAGTATTTAAATCTGTTATTAAAAGCTTTTTAAACGAATTTTTTATTCTTTTGAGGAGGAGTTTTATGAAACGAAATCATTTTTTTGTATTAGCTATTAGTTTTTTGTTTTTTCTACTTACTATTGGGAACTTATCCAGGGTGTGGGCTGGTTCTATTATTTTAACTTATGCCAATTTCCCTCCTGCACCTACTTTCCCTTGTGTACAAATGGAGAGATGGGCTAAGGAATTAGAAAAACGTTCTAACGGTTTGGTAACAGTTAAAACATTTCCTGGTTCTACCTTGCTAGGGGCCAAAAATATGTTGGATGGAGTAATTTCTGGTGTGGCTGATATAGGTTGTATTGTGTTTGCATATCAACCTGGAAGATTTCCTTTGCTTGAAGGGATGGATTTACCTATTGGATTTCCTAATTCTACAGTTGCTAATGCTGTTCTTTTTAAACTTTTTAAAAAATATCATCCTAAATCTTTAAGTAAGGTTAAAGTAATTGCATTATTTACAGCTCCTGGTGCTGATATTATGTCTGAGAAACCAATAACATGCTTAAAAGATTTAAAAGGTTATGAATTGAGATGTACTGGAGCAGGAGTACCAGTACTAAAGTTACTTGGTGCTACTGCTGTTGCAATGCCCCAATCAGAAACACCTGAAGCCTTACAAAAGGGTGTAGTAAAAGGTGTATTTTCTACAATGGACATTCTTAAGGATATGAATATTGCTGAGTTTTGTCGTTATGGCACTATTTGTCATATGCAGACTACATCTTTTGCTGTAGTTATGAATCTAAATACTTGGAACAAGCTACCTGTAAAAGTAAAAAAGATAATAAACGATCTTGCTTGGGAGCATTCTATTTGGACTGGCAAGTATGAAGATAGACATGTAAAGGAGGCAATTGATTGGGCTAAGAAAAAATATCACTTTAAGCTTATAAAGTTAAGTCCGGCAGAATATAAACTTTGGCATAAAAGAGTTCATGTGTTGATTGAACATTGGATTGAAAAATCAGAGAAAAAAGGACTACCTGCTAAAGAATTTATTGAAGATCTGTACAGACTTAAAGCAAAGTATGAGAAATTATATCCATCTATCTAGATGAATTTATTAAATATCATAAAAAAGCTTAATAAAATTCTAATCACTATAGCCGCCTTTACCCTAGTTGTTGCTATGGTAGAGGCGGTATTTAATATGTTATTACGTCCTATAGGTTATCCTGTTCAGGGTTCCTTTGAGGTAATGGGGTTTGCTTGCGCGGTTATAAGTGCATTAGGACTTGGCTATAGCCAAGAGCAAAAAGCTCATATAAGCGTTGATATTATCTTTAGATTTTTACCTTTTAAGATTAAAAGAGGATTACGATTTATAAGTAGATTTATTTCAGCCGTTTTTTTTATGGCTGTTTCATATAGAATCCTTTGTCTTGGAATAACTTATTATTTTTCTCAAGAATTATCAGAGACATTAAGGATTCCTATTTATCCTATTACTTTTTTAGTAAGCATTGGTTTTTTTGCCCTGTCACTCACGCTATTTTTAGACACTGTTATCTTATTACTTAAAAAAGACTAAATTTTTAGGAGTCTAATGATAATGGATCCTATTACAAAAGGGTTGATAGGAATTGTTGTTTTAATTTTTTTCTTATTCTTTTTAGAGATACCAGTTGGATTTGCTATGGCTTTGGTAGGTTTTTTGGGATTTGCATGGGTAGTAAATGTAAGTGCTGCTATTTCAAGTGTTAGTATGACTATTTGGCATACTTTTTCTTCTTATAGTTTAGCAGTTATTCCTTTTTTTATTCTTATGGGGAATATATGTTTTGAGTCTGGAGTTAGTAAACGTCTTTATAAAACTGCTTATACCTGGATTGGGCATATAAGAGGTGGCATAGCAATGGCTACTAT
>JAMONC010000357.1 GCA_027066725.1 Desulfobacterales bacterium | reverse complement strand
ATAGTAATAAAATTAAACTCTATTTATGGGCAAAAACAACTCCTGTTGTTAGATGGATATATCCTGCACGAGATATAGTATATTCAATTGTCGAAATTCCAGGCCCCAAGCCTCTTCATTATCATAAGGATTCTAAAGAAGGTTGGTATCCTCAAAAGGCAATAGATGTTATATTTAAACATAACAAGTGCTTTTATTATAAAAATAAAAAGCTTAAAAATAGTTTAACACTAAGAGGCATAATCCAAGATCCTCTCTCTGCATTTTTTGTTTTTAGGTGTTTAGACTTTTCTCACTCTCCTGTACATATTATGATGACAGATGGTAAACACATTGTTAATGGAGAGATTTATGTACTTGGTAGACAAATAATTACTACTCCTGCAGGGGAATTCAGAACTATATTAATAGAACCCAAATTGCATGGACTTAGAGGAGTATTTAGAAAGAGTCCGGATGCTAGAATACTTGTTTGGCTTACAGATGATAAATGGCATATACCTGTTAAAATGAGAAGTAAAGTGATTGTAGGGCACTTTAGTGCAGAATTGACTTCTTATAAGTTACCGCCTTTAGAACAAAAATATTGGGAGGAAAAGAGATAAATGAAGCTTCCAGAATATATTAAAGATGAATGTCTAAGACAGGCTGTAGAAATAGCAAAGGCTTATGCACAATCAGGAGAAAATAAACATGGGCCTATTACAGATTTTATAGAACAAGTATATAATAAATTATTAGAATTAAAGACTAGCTCCTTTAAAACAGATAAAGAAGCTAGTCATAATTAGATTTTTATATTTGTTCTGGACTTCCTAATGCTTCAGTTATTGTGTCTATTTCTTTTTCATAGGCTGCTATGGTTCTTTTTAAAGCCTCTTTTAGATCTACTTTAGGTTCCCATCCAAGTATTTTTTTTGCTTTTGTAATATCTGGAACTCTATAGCCTATATCTTGATAATCTTTACCATAATATTTTTCAGCAGGAACTTCTTTTAATTGTGCAACTTCAGCAAGATGTTTTAATGAAGGGAACTCCATTAATACTTCTATCATAAGTTCTGCCAATTCTCTTATAGAGTAGTCATTTTTAGGATTGCCAATATTAAATATCTGTCCATCACAACAACCATCTTTGTTTTCTAGAATCTTCATTAAACAATCAATTCCATCATCTACATAAGTGAAACAACGTCTTTGTTTCCCGCCATCTACTAAGTTAATAGGTTCTTTTCTAAGAAGATGTCCTAAGAACTGTGTTACTACTCTTGAACTTCCTTCTTTTGGAGTTGCAAGGCTGTCAAGACCTGGGCCTATCCAGTTAAATGGGCGTATAAGTGTAAATTGTAACCCTTTTTGTTGTCCCATTGCCCATATTACTCTATCCATCATTTGTTTGGCACACGCATATATCCAACGTTGCTTACAAATAGGCCCATATACACAAAGACTTGTTTCTTCATTAAATGCTTTATCTTGACACATACCATATACTTCGCTTGTGGAGGGGAAAATTACTCTAGTATTATATTTTGCACATTGACGTACTATCCTAAGATTTTGTTCAAAATCAAGTTCAAATACTGCCAATGGATTTTTTACATAAGATGCAGGAGTAGCTATTGCTACAAGAGGAAGACAAACATCACATTTTTTTACATGGTATTCAATCCACTCTTTATTTATAGAAATATCACCTTCAAGAAATCTAAATCTGGGCTCATTGATTAAAGATTCAAGTCTATCTGAAGAAAGATCCATCCCATAGACTTCCCAATCAGTACTTGATAATATCCTCCTTACCAAATGACTTCCAATAAACCCATTTACTCCTAAGATTAAAACTTTCATATCTCTTTAAACCTTTCTTTAGTAATTTTATTTACCTAGGATATCTCCTGGTCTTAATAGTTTATTTGGGGCAATGTTATCTTTAGGGGTTTTATCTCCTTCAGAGACTGTTATTAGTTTTAAAAGGCCATCACCAGTTTGTACAAAGATATTGTCATCTTCTTTTAATACAGCACCAATAGAATACTTAATATCTCTTTGTGGGTATGGTTTTGCCCACCAAATCATTATCTTTTTTCCATTTAAAAATGTAAAAGCCCCGGGGTAAGGCCAAGTAACTGCCCTAATTAGATTATAAATGTCTTTTGCACTTTTACTCCAATCAATAATTCCATCTTCTGGCCTTCTTCCTCCAAAATATGTTGCTTGACTATGATCTTGAGGTGTCCTAGGAGCAGTGCCATTAAGCAGACGAGGAATCATCTCCTTTAAGAGCTCTTTACCTGCAATCTCTAATTTTTTAAATAGTGTTACAGCAGTATCTTCTTCATCAATTCTAACCTCTTTTTGTCCCACAATATCTCCAGCATCTGCCTTTACTACCATATAGTGGAGGGTAACCCCTGCCTTTTTTTCACCATTTAATATTTGCCAATTTACAGGGCATCTTCCCCTATACTTGGGTAAAAGAGAGCCATGTAAATTAAATGCTCCTATTTTGGGTATGTCTAAGATATCTTGTTTTACAAGATTTCTATAATAACATGAAAGTATTATATCTGGATTATAAGATCTTATTTTTTCTATCCACTTAGGGGTATTTATATTTTCTGGGAAAAAGACTTCTATACCCATATCTTTTGCTAAATCAGCCAAAGAATCAAACCATCTATTTTCATTTGGATTATCCTTATGTGTAAATACAGCAGGTACTTCACAGCCGATCTCTTTTAATGTCTTTAATGCCATACAGCCCATATTATGATAACCAAGTAAGATTATACTCATATCTTTACCTCAGCTATTATTAGGTAGATACCATGCCATAAGTTTTTTACCAGGATTTTTGTCCCACGGAAATACTTGTTCTTCAATATCTGGAGTTTCTTTTAGATTTTTTGATAAAAATTTATATATCTTATAATAATCTCTTCTTCTTATTACAAAGACTCTATTTTCATCTTTAAGTTTTAAAAACGCCTTTGTTTCTTCTATTGAATGAAGAACAGTAACAGGTTTAGGTAAATCTAAATAAAATATCACATTAGCTGAAACCTTTTTATAAAATGCTGTATCATAAGATGGGATCCCTTGAGAATATACTTTAAGGCTTAAAGCAAAAGGTTTTTGTGTCCTGTATGCTTCTATCGCATTTGTTTCCCATATAAAGAATCCTGCCATAATAATAAGAGAACATATTATCATAGCAGAGATTCTTCCAGGTAAGCTAAATATATTGCCTAACATATCAGGCAGTAATATATATGCAAGAATTGCTATAATAGATAATATGCCTATAATTAGGGTAGAGGCCTTTAGATATGCAGTAGCAACAAAGCTATAGTGACTTTTTAGAATGGGCCATATAAATGGACTTAATGCACATACAACTGCAACTATAGCTAATATAACAACTTGACATAGTTCCGCTATTTCTATAATAGTGCTTCTATCTTTAAAGGCATCTACTATTGCACTTGCTGTAATTAAACAACAAAAAGGTAAAATAGGTAATATATAATAGCTTCTTCTTGAACCAGATAAGGTGAAAAATATAAATATTAATGCACAAGCCAGTAACACCCATTTATCACTATAATTAAGATTTTTCCATTCTTTTATCTTTTTTATAAGAGCACCTATCCAAAGAGGTACCCAAGGTATCATAAGCATTGGTAAATAGTATATATAACAGTAAAAAGGTAACCTATGATCAAAAGGATGGATATATCTTTCTATATTTTCACGAAACACCATAAAAAGACCATTTTCTTTATAACCTTTACTTGTTAAAGCTGCATATATAAATGGGGCTAAATATATGATAGCTGCAATAATAAGGGCAGCTATATTAGAAAAGTTAAGATATTTTTTTATTTTTTTACTAAGTAAAATATCTGGTAGAATTGCTAATATAGGACATACAAATGCTGTTAAGCCTTTAAATAAAGAGCCGATTAAGCATATCAAATAAAATATTAAAAAGTCAGAAAAAGAAGGTGTTTCTCTTCTCGCCCAATAAAAACTTACTGCTAATATTACAGCAGCCATGTTTTCCATATCTGCTGTACCAGTACGTGCCCAAAATAAAAATCCATATGTAGTAAGGAGAAACCAGCAAGATATGAGAGCTATTTGTTTGGACCAAAGGCGCTTGCCAAGGCTATATGTAGCAAAAAGTGCTACTAATCCTGCAACAGCACTAGGTATCCTCACACTTAATTCATTTAAGTGCCCAGTAATCCATGAGACTATAGCAATAATCCAATATGTAAGAAGGGGTTTATCAAAATATGGTGAACCATTTATAGTAGGATGAAAAAAGTCATGGGTAAGAAGCATTTCTCTTGTTACTTCTGCCCATCTACCTTCACAAGTCCAAAGTCCTCTATAGCCTAAATATAAAAAAAGGATAATAACAGAGGAAAATACCAATATCCAATTGTTTTGTTTAAGTTTGGCTTCCACGACTTATCTCCCTTATGATATAAGGTGGTCTTTTTCTAACGGCTTGAAAAATCCTGCCAATATATTCTCCTAGAAGTCCTAGGGCGAAAAACTGTGCTCCAATAAAACAAAATAGAATTGCAAATAAGGTAAAAACCCCTTCTGCAGCCCAACCAGGACCATGTATAAGTCTCATTACTATTAAAAAGATACCAAGGCCTATTCCAAGAAGTGCTGTAAAAACTCCAGCGAAAAATAATGTTCTAAGAGGCCAAAGGGAAAAGCCAGTCATTAAATCTAATTGAAGACTAAAGAGTTTTAAAAGAGAATATTTAGATTCTCCTGCAGCCCTTTCTTCATGCTTTACAGGTATTTCTATAGATTTTTTTGCAAAAAAAGTAGCTAAGGCCGGAATAAAAGTTCTATATTCAGGATTTTCCAATATACCATTTACAACTTCTCTGCTGTAGCCTCTAAGCATACTCCCAAAATCTTTTAATTCTATACCAGATATTTTAGAAACTAATTTAGTTGTTAGTCTCGATGCAATACGTCTAAAAAGGGTATCTTTTCTAGCCTGTCTAATAGTACCTATGAGGTCGTATCCTTCTTTAAATTTTTCTATTAACTTGGGGATCTCTTCTGGTGGATTTTGGAGATCGGCATCCAACGTAATAATCC
>JAMONC010000356.1 GCA_027066725.1 Desulfobacterales bacterium | reverse complement strand
ATAAAATAGTCTTGCTGCGAGGTTTAGAGGATAATTTTTGATAAATATCTCAAAAGAAGTGATTGCCTCATTAATTTGTTTTCTTTGAGCATATGAAATGGCAAGTAGAAGACTTAGTGCTTCATTATTACCATATTTTTTTAAAATAGAAATAATAGTATTAAGATTTAAGGAAGATGTAATTTTAGGATTCTCTAAAGCTTTTTTAGGAGAAGGAAAGATATAATTAAATATTTTAATATCACTAAAATTAGATAATTTTATTTGGGGATTTAATATTTTTATAACCTCTTTTAAATTGATAGCATTTGGGATCATTCCTTCTTCTTGATATAAATAATATAAAGATTCTCTAGCAATTAAATTATTAGGTTCATTACTTAGTATACTAGATATTATATTAAGAGCATTTTTTAGATAGCCTGATCTAATAAATGCTAATGCTTTTACTATGTTAAAATCTTGATACCAGAATATTCCAATATTGTTAGGAAAATATTCTTTGAGTTTATTAAAATCCCCCTGTTTAGCAAAAAGGTAACATATTAATAATCTGTAGTGCAAATTATTTGGTAGAATTTTAAGAAAATTAACTAAACAATGAATTGAATTCTTATTGCCCAAAATATTTATGATTCTATTGGCTATCCAAATGTTATGATATTTATTCCATATGTTATAGTAAAAATCTAAAGATAATTTTTTATATCCTAAATTATATAATTTGTTAGTATAATATTTGATAATATGTGAATTTGGATCTATACATATTAACTTATATATTACGTCATAAATAGTTTTTATTTTTTCATTATTTAGCTGGTTAGTGTTTATTAATACTAATAATAAACTTTTAAATAAGTCTGCGTTATTAGGATAAAACGATAATAGATTATTTATTAATTTTTTAGCTTTATCGAATTTTTTGTTTTTTATATAGATTGTTACCAGTTCTTTTTGTTTATCAAGAGATATAAAAAATTTAGGTAATACTTCTTGATTTAATAGATCTAAAGCTTTTTTATATTGTTTTGTAAAATAATAAAGTTCTATTAAGGTAAATCTTATATCTGGATTAGCAGTTGTACGGAGTAATTGCTGATAGATATTAATAGCTGGCCTATATAGTCTAAGTAATATATATATTCTTCCAATAAATCCTAATGATTCTAGATCATTAGGATACAAATCTAATAAATATTCAAATGTATTTAATGCCTTTAAATATTCATGATTAGCAAAGTATAGTCTAGCAAGTCTTCTTTCTAAAAATGGATCCCTTTTTTGCTTTAACCAAGTCTCAAGAGCTTTTATAGCATCTGTCTCATCATCATTCATTAAATATAATCTTATTAATTGTCTTTGAGCCCATCTTTCTTCTCTGGGACCTATATGTTTTTTCAGGTATAAATTTAATATTTCTATAGCTCTATTTATCTTGTCATTTTCTATTAGACAAAGTGCATAGTGTTTTAAAAAACTAGGCTCAGTTAAATAAATTGTTTCTATCTTTTTAAAGTATCTCAAAGCCTTTTGATCTTCCCCTAATGATTGTAAACAATAAGCAAGCAGTAAATTTAAATCTGGATTAATCTTATTTATCTGTTTTGCTTTAAGTAAATAATTAAGACAAAGATTAAAATTATTTTGAACGTAAGCTATATTAGCTAGCTGAAGATCTATATAAAAGAGAGAGCTTTTGTCTTGTTTTGATTCAAAATCCTTTTTAATAGCTAAATATATATTCTTAGCTCTGTCATATTGTTTTAAATCCACTAATAAATCTGCTAGTAGCAATTTAGCCTTTAAATTAGTAGGTCTTGCCTCTAAATATTGTTCTATTAAATTAACTGCTTGAATCTTTTGCCCTGTTTTAGCAAGAAGCTGAGCTAGCTCCCACCTTGCCTGTACAAGGCCAGGCCTTTGATTTAATAATTCTTGGTAAAGAGCTATTGCTCCCTGTAAATCTCCCTGTTTAGCCATTTCTCTAGCTCTATTCCATATAATTTGCCAAGCAGGTGTGACTTGTTGGGGACCAATTTTTACTTTTGGAGTAGGTATCTTTTGTAGAGGAAGTGGGACCTGATCGCTGGATTGAGAATTATTTTGAGATATTATAAAGTCCTTTGCATAACAGCTAGTTCGTATGCCTAAAACTAAAATAATAAAACCTATTATCATAGCAGAAGAAAAAAGTTTAAAAGAAAGTCTCTTTTTCTTTGCATTTTTTAGCTTTACTTGAAGTCTTGGATCAAGGGCATCTCTTAAGCCTTCTCCTAAAAGATTAAATCCTAAGACTGTAATTAGTATGGCAAGCCCTGGAAATACAGAAAGCCACCATGCTATTTCAAGATTATCTTTTCCTGCTGTTAGCATATTGCCCCAGCTAGGCGTTGGTGGCTGTACTCCTATTCCTAAAAAGCTTAGGGCACTTTCTGTTAAAATTGCTGCACCAACGCCAAGTGTTGCAGAGACTAATATAGGAGCTACTGCATTTGGAAGTATCTCAGAAAATATGATCTTTGTAGGAGACATGCCTATAAGTTTGGCTGCTTTTACAAAATCTCTTTGTCTTAGGCTTAAAAATTCTGCCCTTACAAGTCTTGCTACTCCCATCCAACTTGTAAGTCCAATTACAACCATAATATTGATAATAGAAGGTTGTAAAAATGCTATCACTGCCATTATCAAAAATATAGTAGGGAAACAAAGCATTACATCAACAGCTCTCATTATAAGGCTATCTACCCAACCTCCAAAATAACCTGCAATTGCTCCAAGTATTGTACCAACTGCAGTAGAAAGACCTACTGCTACAAATCCAACCATAAGGGATATGCGAGCTCCATATATTATGCGAGATAAACAGTCTCTGCCAAGGGCATCTGTGCCAAACCAGTGTGCAGCACAAGGGGGTTCAAGTATATGGTATGTGTCTATTTTTAAGGGATTATAAGGTGCAAGCCAAGGCGCAAATATGGCAACAAGGATAAGTATCAATACAATTATAATCCCTGTTAAGGCAAGTGGATTTTTTGAAAATCTTGCCCAAAATATGCCCATTTATCCTTGGCCTCCACTTCTTATGCGAGGGTCTGCAAGTGCATAGCATATATCAGCAATAAGATTTCCTAAAAGTGTAAGAATAGATACTATTACTAAATTTCCCATTAAGACAGGATAGTCCCTAGACATAACACTAGTCCACATAAGTTGACCAATTCCAGGTATGGCAAATATTGATTCAAATATTACACTTCCACCAATAAGTGTGGGTATTGAAAGCCCTAATATTGTAATAAGTGGAAGTAAGGCATTTCTTAGAGCATGCTTATATATTACTTGTTTTTCAGGAAGTCCTTTTGCCCTAGCAGTTGTAATATAGTCTTGACGAAGTACCTCTAACATAGAAGAGCGAGTATAGCGGGAAAGCCCTGCAAGCCCACCTATGGCAGAGACAAATACTGGAAGGATTAAATGTTTTGTCCAATCCCAGAGCTTTTGCCACATGGTCATTTGTTTATATCCAATAATGCTATGAAGCCCAGAGATTGGCAACCAACCAAGCTTTACTCCAAAAAGAAGCATTAATAATAGAGCCACCCAAAAAGATGGGGCTGCATAGCCAATAAAGACCAAGACAGTAGTTACCTGATCAAAAAGACTTTGGTGTCTTACAGCCGCAGCAACTCCAAGAGGAATAGATATAATAAGTATTACAATTAGCGAGAGTCCATTTATAAGAAGTGTAACAGGAAGTCTTTCTTTTATCTTATCCCAAACAGGGCGTCTATCTGGCGCAAAAGATCTGCCTAGATCAAGGTGACAAAGCCCTTTAAACCAAAGCCAATATTGTACATAAAGTGGTTTATCAAGCCCGTATTCCTTTATAAGGCGCTGTCTTACCTCAGGAGTCATCTTAGGATTAAAATTACTCTGTACTGTTACAGGACCACCTGGAGCAAGGTGCATTACAGCAAAAGAAATAATAGTTATTCCTATAAAAGTAGGGATTAACATAAGGATGCGGCGTATGATATACTTAAAAAGGCCCATACCTTAGACTTCGCTTATATATTTCCTTTCATTTTTAGGTACCCACCACCTTATAAAATTATAAGTTATACCAGCAGGGGCAGGTTTTATACCATGAAATCTCTTGTGAATAATAGGAAGGGCCATTGGAACATATAAAAATGTATAAGGTTGATCTTCTGCTAAGATCTCTTGAAACTTAAAATATATCTCTTTCCTTTTTTCTTTATTAAAGGTGCGCCTTCCTTCAACAAGTAATTTATCTACCTCAGGATTTTTATAACCTATAAAGTTAAGCTCTCCAGGTTTTGTCTTTGATGAGTGCCATACATCATATAAATCAGGGTCTTCTCCTGTTGTCCAACCAAGTATTACTGCCTCAAAGCGATGTTTATTTATAAAATCATTTATAAAGGCTGTCCATTCAATGGTTCTTATATTCATCTTTATGCCAATTTGACTAAGCCTATATTGTATAATCTCACCAGTTCTTTCTCTTAAAGAATTCCCTTGATTTGTAAGCACTGTAAAACTAAACTTTTTACCATCTTTTTCAAGGATACCATCCCCATCAATATCTTTCCAGCCAGCCTCTGCCAAAAGTCTTTTTGCCTTTTGAGGATCATAAGGGTAACGTTTCACATGTGGATTATAATACCACGCATCTGGCTTATATGGACCTGTTGCAATTACACCATATCCTAAAAGAACCCCCCTTATTATCTCTTCTTTATCTATTGCATAAGAGATTGCCTGTCGTACGCGTTTGTCCTTAAAAAGTGGAAGACGTAAGTTGTAGCCAAGATATGTATATGAAAAAGAAAGATACTTATATTTCTTGAAATTTTTTTTAAAAAATTTTGTGTTAGTCTGTCTAGCATATTGTATTGGAGAAAGTCCCATCCAGTCTATGCCACCTGTTTTTAATTCAAGAAACATTGTAGCAGGGTCTGGAATTACTCTCATTACATAGCGATCAAGGTAAGGCCTGCCTTTAAAATATGTTGGATTTTCAACAAGCTCTATCCTCTCTTGAGTTACCCAATTATTTAATCTAAAAGGACCAAGTCCTACAGGATGCCTGGCAAGAGGACTTTTGGTAATATCCTTTCCTTTAAGAAGATGTCTAGGTAAAACTACTATATCTCCCCAGGAGCTAAGTGCAGGAGCAAAA
>JAMONC010000355.1 GCA_027066725.1 Desulfobacterales bacterium | reverse complement strand
TTGATTACAATTTTGATATTAGCGTTAGCAGGATGGCATGCATTAAAACTACAAGATACCGCTTCTAAACATCTAGCCTACTGGATAAATATTCAAGAACATATACATGAAGGCATATTAGACCCAATTATGGATATCAATAAAGCACAAACAAAGTGGTTTATTAAACAAAACAGTAAATACTTAATATTATTAAAAGAAAGTGTTATAAATGCAAAACAACAAGTAAATCAATTTACAGAATTAGCTAATAACAATATAGCTCTTCAACAATTAGGTTCAAATATTATACAAAATTTATCAAAATTGCAGAATATAATAGAGGATTTAGATAGTATCAATAAAGATATTAATAATACAGAATCTAAACTATTAGATACAAAAAATAAAATTCAAAAGACATTAGAAAAACTTAATACTTCTCATGTTAACTATTTACAAAAAAGAAGTGAAAAAAGTGATAGATTAATTAAATATTATAATAATGCTAATATAGATATGGTAGCTAATCAGCAAATAGTTATACCTATTAATAAATTACTATTTTTAATTGAAGGATATATAAATGAAAAGGTCGCAACACAAGATATAAATAGTTTATTTAATCAAATTGATATAGGATTAAAAAATTGGACTGATCTTATGACCTTAAACCATAGAAGTCAATTAATAGAAGCAGATGTTACAAATGATATTAATACACTAAAATCTCTATGGGAAAAGCTTCAAGAAGATAAACAAAAATTTATTAATAAAAGAGATGAATTTGGGAATATATTTGATACAATGCAAGCTAGCTTAACAGCTACTATAAAAAATCAGGTAGAACCTAATAGAATAAAAGAACTAAATCATGCAAAGGAGATAGCCAGAAATGGTAATAGAACATTTATGATTGGACTAACTATAGCATTGTTATTAGGTGCTTTAATTTACTATATAATTTACTCATATGTAATCAATCCTATGAACTTCCTTACAAGGCATCTACAAGAAATGGCTACAGGAGATACTGATCTTACAAAAGAGATACCTGTTCCAAAGATAAATTGTTCTAGAATTATGCAATGTGGTAAGACAGATTGTCCCTCTTATGGGAAAGAAGCTGCTTGTTGGTATGAGGCAGGCTCCTATGCCGCTGAAGTACACTGCCCTAAAATATTAAGTGGGGAATATAGCTCTTGCGATAAGTGTCCTGTTTATAAAAAGGCAATAACTAATGAAGTAGAAGGAGTTGCAACCTTTATAAATGCCTTTATAAGAAGAATGCGCTTTTTAATTGCTAAAATTGCAGAACAAGCCCATGATGTAAAGGCTCAAGCTGATTCTATGACAGATACAGCAAAACATCTAGCACATACATCAGAGCACATTGCTGAAAAAGCATCAGAGGTCACAGAAGCCTCTGAGATAGCAAATGAAAACGTTACTGCAGTTGCGGCTGCCATGGAGGAAATGAGTGCTGCAGTATCAGAAATTGCACAAAATACTAATAATGCAAGAGACATAGCACAAAAAGCTAAGGAACAAACTATATCTGCAGATAAAGTAATAGAGAATCTTGCTAATGCTGCCGAAAAGATAGGGGAAATGAGTAAACTAATAGGTTCAATAGCAGAACAAACAAATCTTTTAGCATTAAATGCTACAATTGAAGCTGCGCGTGCAGGAGAGGCTGGTAAAGGGTTTGCTGTAGTTGCAAATGAGGTAAAAGAACTTGCTAAACAAACTAGTGATTCTGTAAGCCAGATTGATTCAATTGTACAGGAACTCCAAACAGAATCTAAGCTTGCGACTCAAGCTACAAAAGAAGTTGTAGAGATCATCTCTAAAATGGCAGAGGTATCCGATAGCATCGCAGCAGCAATTGAAGAGCAAACTGCTACAACAAATGAAATTAGTGCTAATACCCAACAAGCTAGCTCCAGAGTTGGAGAAGTTACAAGTGCAAGCGAGGCAATAAGTGAAAGTATTAAAGAGGCAGCAGAAAATGCCAATCATGTAAAAGACTCTGCAAAAGAATTACATAATTTATCTATGAACTTGCAAAAATTAGTAGAAGAATTTACAATATAACAAACGTGTAGTAGGATTGGCTCCTCCTGAAAATCCTACACTATACCCGTCCACTGGCGGCGCTATAAAAGCGTCGCCTTTTTTTATCAAAGATTATTAAAAAAACTTGAATAATATTAACCTACATGATACCTCAAAGGCTATGAGAAATGTCTGTAAGAATATCTGTAAGATAATAGTGTTTATATTTTTATCGTCCTTTTTATTAAAAACGGTAGCTTTGGCAAAAAGTAATTCTTTACCATGGCACCTTTATGCAAATAAAATAATTTATTATCAAGATAATAGTACAATTTCTGCTATTGGAAATGTAACAATTATTCAAGATAATATACTAATAAAAGCTAATAATATAGTTTATTCAGAAAAATCTAACAAGTTAATTGTATCTGGTAATTTAACTGTTATAACTCCAGATAATATATTAAAAGGTAAATCTGCTATCATTAACTGTAAAAATAAAACAGGCATTATAAGAAATGCCTCGCTATTTATACGAAAAAATAATGTTTATATAAAAGCTGCTATTATTAATAAGGTAGGAGTCAACGAATACGTAGCTAAAGATGCAATAATAAGTACATGTAAAGGCAAAATCCCTGACTGGAGCTTTAAGTGTGCTAAACTTAAGCTTACGTTAGATGGTATGGCATGGGCTATACATGATACCTTTAGAATTAAAAATATCCCCATATTATATACTCCTATTGTGGGATTACCTGTTAATAGATATAGAAAAACAGGTTTCTTATTTCCTTATTATTCTTCATCAAATAAGAATGGACTAGAAATAAACTTGCCATTTTTCTGGGCAATTAGTGAATATATGGATGCAACCTTTTATCAACATCCTATGACTAAAAGAGGCTGGATGGAGGGAGTAGAATTTAGATATTGTTTAAGCAAAAAAGATAAAGGAATAATTAGATATAACTTTATTCATGATAATAAAAAAGATTTTTCTAATAACTATAGCCGATCTAGATGGTGGTTACGTGCCAAAGCCAATCAAAATCTACCATTTAATATAAAATCTAAACTAGATATTGATATAGTAAGCGATAAAGACTTTATAGAGGACTTTAACAGTGGACCAATGGGATATGATAAAACCAATCAAATATTTTTACATGAATTTTCAAGATCTTTAGTAGATAAGACCTCTGTAATAAGGCCTTCTACATTAGAGTTAACAAGGTCATTTAATGAATATTTTACTGGAGCAGAGCTTAGATATAACTATAATTTAATAACTGAAGATAGAAATAAAACAATTCAAGTATTACCATATATTTATGGTATATCTCTTACTAAGAGAATAGATAAATTACCACTATTCTATGGTGGGCAGATAAGCTATACAAATTATTACAGAAAAATAGATATAAGGTATCAACGTATAGATATTAAACCTAAAATAACTTTACCACTTAATTTATGGAATAAAGCTATATTAAGTCTTCAATCGTCCGTTGAAGATACAATTTATTCTACTAATAACTTAGAATATAACTCAACTATTAGAAGATACGCAAATAGAGTTGTTCCAGAATTTAATATTGATTTATCTACCAATATAAATAAAGTATATAATAATAGATATCTACATACCATTGAGCCCCATATAGGATATATGTATAGACCTTCTATAAATCAGTCTTATATCCCTAAGATAGATGCTTTGGATAACTTAAGAAAGGAAAATAAAATTTATGCAAAATTAGTAAGTTATATTACAACAAAAGATAGATCTGATAATAAACATAATTTTTATAATTTTACTGATATATTTAGATTAGAAATTACAGGATCATATGATATTAATGAAGCAACTAAAAACTTAAAATCTGGCGAAAAAAGACACCCATTTTCAGATATATATGCTACTATAAATTTCATTCCTAATAGATATATCAATACTAGATATGATATGACTTATAGCGTATATGGATATGGTGTTACTAATGAAAACTTTAGAGGTAATTTTTCTACTCCATATGGACAACATCTTAGTATAAACTTTATATATAATCATTTAACTGGACAACGTACATTGAGTTTAGGTTGCTCAACACCATTAGGTTATGGTTTTTCTATAAATTATAACACTAATAGAAATCTAAAATTGGGTACGGAAATTAGTTCTACCTATGGAATAACTTATAATAGAGGTTGTTGGGCTGTTACTGCTACTTTAAATAAAAACCAAGAAGAAACAAGATGGCTTGTACGTATAATCTTAACAGGTCTTGGTGGAGTTGGAATAAAATAAATCTAGTTCTCAAACACTAAGATATTTCTAATATACCCCAAAATAGGTAGCTTATCTTTTATAATCTTAAAATCAAAAGAAGGGTTATTTCTTTTAAACTCATCAATCTCTATTTTAATATTCGGACCCTTTAATAGATATCCTTTTGATCTATTTGAACAAATAGCCATAAAAAACTTTAAAAAAAGTTCTATAGAACCAACAGCCTGACTCATAACAATATCAAACCTTGTACCAAGTTTTAATATATCAGATTTATCTCCAGAAAGTCTTAGATGTAATGCCTTTATACCCGAAAGCCCTATATAGGATATTACAGTATTTATAAAAGATATCTTTTTTCTAACAGAATCTACAAGAGTTATTTCTAGCGAAGTATCAATTAACTTTAATATCAAACCAGGTACACCTGCCCCTGTTCCAATATCAATCATTTTTCCTTTAACATCTAAGTGCCTTCTAAGTACCAAGGAATCTCCTAGATGTTTTAGAACTAGCATCTCAGGATCTTTTATGCCTGTAAGATTTATACGTCTATTCCAATCATATAGTTCAGAAAAATAGAACAAAAGCCTCTTATGCACTAAAGGATCATAAATGCCTTCGTGCTCTAAAAGACGGGCAATCGTGGAATCAAATTTCTTCTGGACCTTTATAGATGTTTCCAAAGGATGAATACTTTGATATAAACGATAGTTTTACAACACCAGTTGGACCATTTCTCTGTTTTGCTACTATAATTTCCGCGATACCTTTGTTAGGATTATCTTCACTTCTATTATAGACTTCATCACGATAAATAAAAATAATTACATCTGCATCCTGTTCTATAGCACCAGATTCCCTTAAGTCAGCCATTTGAGGACGCTTGTTAGGTCTATCTTCAACTTTTCTAT
>JAMONC010000354.1 GCA_027066725.1 Desulfobacterales bacterium | reverse complement strand
AAAAGAATTTTTTTAATGTGATATTGACTAATATACTACTGTTTTCCTCCAAAAAGTTTTTGACATGTTTGCCTATTTAATATAATGTTATACTAGTCTAATTTTGTTAGACGGAGTGAAATATGGGGATAGTTCTAACACCATCAATTGAAGATTACTTAAAGGCTATATATGAGATAACTGAAGAAAAAAAGGTTGTAAGGGTTAAGGACTTAGCTTTCAAATTAAAGGTTAAGATGTCATCTGTTGCAAATGCCATAAAGATTTTGTCACAAAAAGAGCTAATTGTTCATGAACATTATGGATACATAGAATTAACGCCAAAGGGTACTGAAATTGGAAGAGAGCTATATGAAAGACACCTTATACTTTATAGATTTTTAACAAAAATACTACAAGTTGACCCAAGTATTGCAAGTAAAGATGCCTGTTCCATAGAGCATTACCTTCATCCTGAAACAGTAGAGAAGATGGTAAAACTGCTTGATTTTATCTCAAATGCGCCAAATAGCGAACCTCAGTGGATGATTAAGTTTAAGAAGTTTATAGAGACAGGTGTTAACGAATGCAGATATGCACGTACCCTTGATAAACTTGAAATTTCAAAAACAGCAACAATAAAATCTATAAATTTAAAAAATGAGGCAAAGAAAAGATTAATGGATATGGGTATAATAAAGGGGGAGAAGGTAAAAGTAATAAAAAAAGCACCACTTGGTGATCCTATAGAGATATTGATTAAGGGTTACAAGCTATCCATACGAAAAAATGACGCAAAAGGTATTGAAATAGAAGAAGATCAAGAAAAGGATGCTGCTATTAATAATGGTGTAGAAAAACAGGCTATAGAAGATGTTTAAATAAAACAACTTAAAAGGCTATTGACATTATCAATTAATAATTCAGGCATAGCAATAGAGAAAGAGATGGCTATAAAAAATTACAGATTAAGTAAGTTGGAGTATATTTTTTTTGAAAGAAAAGTTAGATTAATCTAACTTTTTTTAATAAAACTAATTAAGGAGGCTTTTATGCTCTTTTCTCAGCTAAAAACAGGGGATAAAGCCAAAGTTATTAAGTTAACTGGAGGAAAGGAGTTTAGAAAACGGGTTTCAGAGATGGGTTTAGTAAAAGGCGCAGTTTTTAGAATAAAAACCATAGCTCCTCTTGGCGACCCAATTGAGATTGAGATTAAGGGATACAAACTGTCTATACGAAAAAGCGAGGCAACAAACATATTAGTGGAAAAGATTAATTATAAGTAACAAAAAGTGCTTATCAAAAGCTAATTAATCTGAATTGTACCTTATTCCCAATAAGAAATTTGTAAAAAAAATGAGGAGGAAAAGTATGAATATAGCTTTTGCAGGTAATCCTAATGTAGGAAAGACCGCGATCATAAATAATATTGCTGGCTCGAATCTTAAGGTTGGAAACTGGCCTGGCGTTACGGTAGAGAAAAAAGAAGCAACACTTATACTAAATGGTAAGCAGATTACTTTGACAGACTTACCAGGAGTTTATAGCCTAAGCTCTTATACAATTGAAGAAAGAATAACTAGGGATTTCATTTTGGATAGCGAAGTAGATTGTATAATCAATGTCTTGGATTCCACCAATTTAGAAAGAAACCTTTATCTTACACTGCTTCTTATGGAACTTGAAAAACCAATGATTATAGCGCTAAACATGTATGATGAATTTAAAAAACTCGGCTATAAGATTGATTTAGAAGGATTTAAAAATATTCTTGGCATTAATATTGTTCCTACATCAGCTATAAAAAAGGAAGGCTTAGACGAACTTATCAAACAGGCTTTAAATCTAAAAGGAAGACATAGCAAATTAAAATACAGGCTTAGATATGAAGGATTTATAGAAGATGAAATAAAAAACGTAGTGGAAAAACTCAAAAAAGAAAATTTACAAAGTAAATATCCCTTAAGATGGATAGCAATAAAGCTCATTGAAAAGGATGAGTACATCATAGAAAAACTAAGATTTGAAACAAAAAAAGACCTATCTACTTTAGCTAAAGATAATATCATGAGAATAGAGGAGCGCTTTGATGAGGATTCAGAGTCTGTATTAACAGAAATCAGATACGGAATTATAAATGGTATATTAAAAAAGGTCCTTAAAAAACCACAAAAGATAGCCTCAACTATAACGGAAAAACTCGACAGTATTTTTATAAACAGGGTCTTAGGTATACCGGTATTTATGTTTTTTATGTATTTCGTGTTCAAATTTACATTTGATGGATCAGCACCATTTATAGATTGGATTGATGGATTCATAAATGGTTATTTGGCAAAATATCTATCAATTGCTTTATCTAATATAGTTCCTGGTTGGTTAAATAGCTTGTTAATTGACGGTGTTTTAGGTGGTGTTGGAGTGGTCCTATCTTTTGTCCCACTAATGGTATTTTTGTATTTCTTCTTAGCCTTATTAGAAGAAAGCGGATATATGGCTAGAGCGGCATTTGTAATGGATAAGGTAATGAATTCATTAGGTTTAAATGGGAAGGCTTTTATACCTATGATTTTGGGTTTTGGATGTAATGTGCCAGCTATATATGCAACAAGAGCATTAGAAAATGAAAGTGATAGAAAACTAGTTGCTGTAATGGTACCATTTATGTCTTGCGGTGCAAGATTGCCTATTTATGCTTTGTTTACAGCGACTTTCTTTCTTCATCATCAAGCCCTAATTGTGCTTTCTTTATATGTAATAGGGATAGTAATAGCATTTATTGTAGGGCTGGTATTGAGAAAAACAAGCATGTTTAAAGCTGAAAAAACACCTCTTTTGCTTGAGCTTCCGCCCTATAGGATACCAAGCCTTCGTATACTTTGGATATCAAGTTGGACTAGAACAAAATCCTTTATCTCTAAAGCAGGCACTGTTATAGCCTTAACTATGATATTAATTTGGGGAGCTATTCATTTACCAATAAATTCTACATACGAGACCTCGTTTCTAGCAAGAAGTGCAAAGGTTGTTACGCCTTTGTTTAAACCAGCAGGCTTTAATAATTGGCAAATTGTTGCAGCTATAATACCTGGATTAATAGCAAAAGAAACAGTAGTTGGAGCGTTAGCTCAAACATTAAATATTGAAGAAGAAAGTAATCAGAATAATTCTTCAAATTTTATTCAAGACACTACAAAGCAGCTTTCAGAGCTTATAGATGCTTTTTTTAATTCCTTTAAGGCCATGTTTTTTAATATCTCTCAAGAAACTTTTAAACTGGAATCTATAAGTAACAAATTTAAGAAACGGATTTCACAAGTAATGACACCTCTTTCAGCATATTCTTTTATGGTGTTTATGCTTTTATTTATACCATGCATAGTAACGCTTGCGGCAATAAAGCAAGAATTTGGATGGAAGCTAATGTTTTTTGAGATATGGTTGCTTATTTTCATATCATATATAGCTTCGGTAATAGTGTATCAAATGGGGTCATTACTTTATAATTTTATATAAATACAAAAAAATAGTATGTTATATTACAAAAATAAAAGGTAAGATATATTAATAAAATCTAAAAAGCCTTGACAAAACCAAAAAAAGTGTTAAGTAGTCTTTCACACAAAATGAGGGCCGTTAGCTCAATTGGTAGAGCAACTGACTCTTAATCAGTAGGTTCGGGGTTCGAGACCCTGACGGCCCACCAAAGATGCATATAAGGCTGGTTAGTTTTTATCTAACCAGCTTTTTTATTTTGGTTAAATGACCCTTCTTAGCTCTTTTATATGTCTTATAAAGACAAGCTCAGTGTTAGGCGGGGCTTTTAGTCCTTTTGAACTAGCATAAGGCAGTATAATCCTTTTTATCCCTATCCTACTTGCTTCATCAATTCTAAGTTGTGTCTTTGATAAAGCCCTTATCTCTCCGGTTAGACCTACTTCACCAAATATTGCTGTATCTTTTTTAATGGGAACATCTTTAAGGCTTGAAATAAGAGCAGAAATTACTGCTAAGTCTGCCTCAGTCCCTTGGATTTTTATTCCACCAACTACATTAATAAATACATCTGCATCATAAAATACTATTCTTAAATGACGTTCTGCTACAGCTAGAAGCATAGCCAGTCTATTTACATCAAAACCTGTAGTTGTTCTTCTTGGCATTGTAAGATGAGAAGGGGAGACAAGGGCTTGTATCTCAACTAAAATAGGTCTTGTACCTTGTACAATAGGTAGTATTACAGAGCCAGATACATTGTCCTCTCTTGCCCCCATAAGAATTTCAGAAGGATTTCCCACCTCTTTTAATCCTGTATCTGACATTTCAAAGACACCTATCTCAAAGGTTGCTCCAAATCTATTCTTTATTCCTCTAAGTATTCTAAATGCATGGTATCTTTCTCCTTCAAAGTATAAAACTACATCTACCATGTGTTCTAATACTCTAGGGCCTGCTATTTCACCACCTTTTGTGACATGTCCCACCATTATTACAGGGATATTTAGGTCTTTAGCAATCTTTATAAGTCTGCTTGAAGATTCTCTTACTTGGCTAATGCTTCCAGGTGCAGAGTTTAGGTCTTTAACACTCATTGTTTGAATAGAGTCTATTGCTATAATAGATGGAGATAGTTTTTTTATAATTGCCTCTATTATTTCTAACTGGTTTTCACTAACCACCCAAAGTCCCTTTGGGATTTTGCCAAGTCTTATAGCCCTTAATTTTATTTGAGATACAGATTCTTCCCCACTTATGTAAAGTACATTGCCTAAGGTTTTAGAAAGTGCAAATAACATCTGTAATAACAATGTAGACTTGCCAATTCCAGGTTCTCCTGCTAGAAGGATTGTGGATGAACGTACAAGCCCTCCACCTAAAACTCTGTCTAGTTCTTTAATGCCAGTTTTGATTCTATCTTCTGATTCAGTCTCTAAAGAGGCAAGTTCTTGAGGAAGAATCTTTTTATCTAATGATAAATCAATAGTACTAGATATATGTGAATCAGATATTATCTCTTCAACAAGAGAGTTCCAGCTTCCACAATCAGGGCATTTCCCAAGCCACTTAGGAGACTTATATCCACAGTTTTGGCATATATATATGGTTTTTGTTTTACTCAAGTCTTATTCTCCTAATATGTCTTCCTCTGCTATCTCTACAGGAATACTTAAAATAGCAATTGTACCACAAGGTTTTCTATCTTTTATTTCTATTTCTCCATTAAGGGCATCTAGTTGTCTTTTTACAATGGCAAGTCCCAGCCCTGTTCCTTTTGTCTTATTTGTTACAAATGGTTCAAAAATACGTTCTTTTATATCCTTTGGTATTCCAACACCATCATCTTCGATAACTAATTTTAGTATATTTCCATCAAG
>JAMONC010000353.1 GCA_027066725.1 Desulfobacterales bacterium | reverse complement strand
TTCAATGTTAGCTTTAGGAACTTCTCTTATGTTACAAGATAAAAATGTAACTATGTATTGTGCGGATACTGTTCCAGATCAACTTAAATTTTTAAAAGGAAGTGACAAAATCACTAATGATGCGTCACATATCTCAAAGGATACAACTTTAATAATACTAGATTGTAGTGAACCTAAAAGGATTGGACCAAAAGGAGAAGAAATATTTTATACAACAAGTAAACGGATTGTAATTGATCATCATCTAAGTGATGAAGAACCTGATGTTACTATTTGTTATCAAGATCCATCACTTTTTGCTACGGGAGCCCTTATCTTTTGGTTATTAGAAGAACTAAATTGGCCTATTTATCCAGATATTGCCGAAAGTCTTTATACAGCAATTTTGACAGATACAGGCTGTTTTAGACATAATAATACTACTGAACTATCCTTTGAAATGGCTAAAAAACTTGTGGGATTAGGAGCTAGACCTGACTTTATAGCTCAAATGCTTTATCAAAATTATCCTCTAAGAAGGCTTCAACTTTTGGCTTTAGTCTTAAAAACATTGGACATACGTTTAAATGGTAAAATTGCAACAATACATGCCACCCCTGAAATGTTTAAAATATCCAAGGCAACTGAGGCTGATTCTGAAGATTTTGTATCTTATGCAAGATGCATTAATACAGTAGAAGTTGCTATTTTTATAAGAGAAGTGCATTCCGGACATTGTGCTGTAAGCTTACGATCAAAAAGATTTTTCAATGTTGCAAGAGTTGCTAAAGAATTTGGTGGAGGCGGACACTTCTTTGCTGCAGGGTTTAGAACTACAGGTACTGTACAAGAAGTAAGAGAAAAGTTACTTCAACGTATTGAAGATCTATTATTAGAAACAGATGCAGAACTTTTAGCAGAAATCAAATCTGAAAGTGGAGATGTGTAATTTTATATGGTTAATGGAGTAATTGTTATAAATAAACCAAAAGGAGTCACTTCATTTAAGATGGTTCAATGGGCAAGGAAATGCTTCAATATTAAGAGAGTTGGACACACGGGTACTCTTGATCCCATTGCAACAGGAGTATTACCTCTCTGTATTGGAAGAGCAACAAAACTTGTACAGTTCATAATGGCAGGTAATAAACTCTATGAAGGAATTATAAAATTAGGTGTTATAACAGATAGTTATGATGCTTTTGGAAAGATTATAGAAAAAAGAGAAATATCTGCTGATATAAACATTGAAACATTAAAAAGTATTGCCAACACCTTTATAGGGAAGCAAATGCAGGTACCCCCAGCATATTCTGCTGCAAAACATAGGGGAATACCTCTTTATAAGTTTGCCAGAAAAGGAATCGTAATAAAAAAAGAACCTAGAGAAATTGAAATATTCTCATTTGATATACTTAGTTTAAAAGGTTCGGAAGTATCATTTAGAATTTACTGTACAAAAGGTACATATATACGTTCTATAGCTCATGAATTTGGTTTGAAATTAGGCTGTGGTGCCCATCTAGCCTCATTAACTCGAATAAAAAGCGGACCTTTTTCAATTGATAAAGCATATACTCCTAAAAAGATTGAAGAAGCGATCACTAAAGGAGAACTTGATAAGTTTCTAATAACTGAAGATGAAGCTTTAGCACATATACCTTATGTAATAATCCCTGATGATACTGCTACAGATTTGCGTCAAGGAAAAGAAGTCTCTATAGCCTTAATAGAAGAATTAGTAGAGATTCAAGAGGTAGATACTAAAACTTCATCTTTTTTACGTTTAGTAAAAGAAAAATCATATAACAACCCAGAAAACCTAGAACTTGTGGCTATAATTTCATGGCCACCTGATACTTTTAACAACACTGATAGGCTCAAAACTCTAAGAGTTTGGGTCTAAACGAAAAAAATTAATTTAAGGCGTGAAGGAGGAATAAACCGGTGGTTTTGGACCCAGAACAAAAAAAGGAAATTATCGAGCGATTTAAATTACACAGCACAGATACTGGTTCACCAGAAGTGCAGATCGCTCTCCTTACTGCCAGAATCCAGTACCTTACAGAACATTTTAAAGTGCATAAGAAAGATCATGCATCAAGAAGAGGACTTCTAAAACTTGTAGGACAAAGAAGAAGATTGCTTGATTATCTTAAACGTAAAGACATTATGCGTTATAGAAAGCTAATAAAAGAGCTTGGTCTAAGAAAATAATAGTAGCTTATTGCTTAATTTTAAAAGATCAGACCCTAAATTTTAGGGTCTGATCCTAGATTATAAATTTTAAATAAAATTTGAAAGGTATTGGCAAGGGCTATGATAAGGCTTGAGACAACACTAAACGGGATGCCTTTTTGGATGGAGACAGGTCGAGTTGCCAAACAGGCAAATGGTGCCATCCTTGCAGGCATGGGGGAAACAGTAGTGTTAGTCACTGCTGTTACATCTGGTGAACCTCGCGAGGGACTTGACTTTCTCCCACTTTTAGTAGATTACCAAGAGATGTATTATGCAGCGGGTAGGATTCCTGGTAGTTACTTTAGAAGAGAAATTGGAAGACCAAGTGAAAAAGAGATATTAACCTCTCGTTTTATAGACAGACCCCTTAGACCCAGATTCCCAGAAGGCTACAATTATGACACGCAAATTATTGCAACAGTACTGTCTGCAGATCCAGAAATAGATCCAGATGTTATTGCTATTACAGCAGCATCTGCAGCTCTTACTATTTCAGATATACCTTTTGACGGTCCAATTGCTGGAGTAAGAGTAGGAAGAGTTGATGGAAAATTTGTTGCTAATCCCACTAAGACTCAACTTGAAAAATCTGATGTCAATATCATTGTAGCTGGAACTCAGGATGCTATTGTAATGGTTGAAGGTGGGGTAGCAGTTTTACCAGAAGATGAAGTCTTAGATGCAATATATTTTGGACATGAGGCATTAAAACCTCTCTTACAATTACAACAAGATCTTAGAGAAAAAGCAGGTAAACCTAAATTTAGTATACAGACACCTCAAAAAGATACAGAACTTGAGAAAAAGATAAGAGAACTTGCCCTAGATAAAATGGAGCAAGTTATAAGGATACCAACTAAGGTTGAAAGAAATAAGGCTAAAAAAGCACTTAAAAATGAAATAATAGAAACTATCAGCAAAGAATATGAAGGAAGAGAACAAGAAATCGCATCTTTTCTAAAAGAGTTAGAAAAAGAACGTATGCGCCATATGATTGTCCATGAAAAAAGGCGCATTGATGGAAGAGCTTTTGATGAAATAAGGCCTATTACATGTTCGGTGGGTGAACTTCCAAGAACCCATGGATCTGCCTTTTTCACCAGAGGTGAAACCCAAGTACTCGCGGTTGTAACCCTTGGAAGCTCTGAGGATGAACAAAGGATAGAATCTCCTGGAGGACAAACCTTTAAGCATTTTATGTTACATTATAATTTCCCACCTTATTGTGTTGGTGAAGTAAGGCCTTTAAAAGGACCTGCAAGAAGAGACATAGGTCACGGTGCACTAGCAGAAAGGGCTCTAGCTTCTGTTGTGCCACCACCAGATGATTTTCTATATACTATAAGAATAGTCTCTGAGGTCCTTGAATCAAACGGCTCTTCTTCCATGGCAACTGTTTGTGGTGGTACCCTTGCAATGATGGATGCAGGCATTCCTATAAGAGATATGGTTGCAGGGGTTGCAATGGGACTTATAAAAGAAGAAGATCAAGTAATTATTCTCTCAGATATCTTAGGGGATGAAGATCACTTAGGTGATATGGATTTTAAAGTAGCTGGCACTAAAGAGGGTATCACTGCTCTTCAGATGGATATAAAGATATCTGGCCTTAGTCGTGATATCTTGCATAAAGCAATTACCCAGGCAAAAAAGGCAAGGCTTCATATACTCTCTAAGATGGAGCAGGTTATAGATAAACCTAGGGCAGAACTATCTATCCATGCACCTAAAATAACCACTATTACTATAAATCCAGATAAAATTAGAGACTTAATTGGCCCAGGTGGAAAACACATAAAGAATATTATATCTGCCTGTGGAGTTAAAATAGATATTGAAGACACTGGTGCTGTACACATCTTTGCTCCAGAAGCCTCTGCTGCAGATAAAGCAATTGAGATGATTAAAGAACTAACTCAAGAAGCAGAGGTAGGCAAAGTATATAAAGGCGTTGTAAAAAGAATTACAGATTTTGGTGCATTTGTAGAGATATTTCCAGGAACTGATGGCTTAGTTCATATATCGCAATTAGATCACAAACATATAAAAAATGTCTCTGATATCGTAAATGAAGGGGATGAGATCATTGTTAAGGTAATAGAAATAGATTCTCAAGGACGTATAAAATTATCAAGAAAAGCTTTATTAGAACAACCAAAAGATATACCCTCTTCAAGCAATACAGCAAGACATCATCACGCATCTGAACATCATGGCCCAAAAAATCCAAAAGGACACAGAAACAATCAAACTAATATCCGACATAATAAAACAGATGAAAACAAATAGAAAAAGAAGTGTGCTTGAAAATGGCGTTCGTGTTATAAGCGAACGCCTTTCTTTTTCTAAGTCAGTATCTATTGGTATATGGATCAATATTGGCTCGAGAGATGACCCTCTAGGGAAAGAAGGTATCTCTCATTTTTTAGAACATATGCTTTTTAAAGGAACTCAAAAAAGAAGCGCACTAGATATTGCAAAAGAATTTGATCAAATGGGTGGATTTTCTAATGCATTCACCTCTAAAGAAACTACATGTCTTCATGCTAAGGTTTTAAGTAACCATCTAGAAAATATTATAGAATTATTTGCAGATTTATTTTTGAATTCTAAATTTGAAAAAACAGAACTTAAAAAAGAGAAAGATGTAATAATACAAGAAATTAACATGGTAGAAGATAGTCCAGATGAATATATACATGAAATATTTCCTAGTTTCTATTGGCCTAACCACGGACTTAGCCATTCTATTTTAGGAACAAAAACTTCTATTTTATCCATCACAGATCAAGATATTAAACAATTTTTCTCTGATTCATATAGAGCATCACGTATAGTAATAGCAGGGGCAGGAGACGTTGAACATGAGCATTTTGTAGAACTAGTAAACAAATTTTTTATAAAAATTCCTAAAGGACATGGTCCTAAAAGGACTCTAGCTCCAACTCCTAATTTAGGCATAAAAACATTCTTTAAAAAAACTGAACAAGCTCACTTTATATTAAGTTGCTATGCTCCTACAGCCAAAAGCTCTAAAAGGTTCTTATACTCTATCTTTAATGTAATACTTGGTGGCTCAATGAGTTCTAGGATTTTCCAAGAAATAAGAGAAAAGCGAGGACTATCATATTCTATATACTCATTTACTTCATATTATGAAGACACAGGAACTCTTAGTATTTATGGAGCTTGTGCACAACAAAATTTATG
>JAMONC010000352.1 GCA_027066725.1 Desulfobacterales bacterium | reverse complement strand
AGTAAGCTAAATTAATAGCTCAAATTAAAAATATCTTTTACAAGAAATAAAGACTTGAGCTTATTAGTGCGATATGTAAGAAATAAAACTAAAGATAAATTTTAAAGTAGCTTATAAAGTTAAAGTGTATAATAACCTTATATTTAACTTATAAATTTCTGGAGGCACACGATGAAGCGCATACCTGAACCTGAAAGCATGGATACAATGGAAGAGGCTATTGAGTTAGATAAGATGTGCCAGAAGTATATCTATATACTTGATGAAGCAATGGCAAGATCAGTTACCAGGATGGGTATAAGGACAGGTAAGGTTTTAGAAATTGGTATTGGACCAGCAAGAATCGCAAGTAAAATCGTTTCCTATAATCCTGGATTAACCGTATTTGGTATAGATTTATCTGAAAGTATGCTAAAAATAGCAAAAGAAAATATTAAAAAATTTAATATTGAAAAAGGAAAAATAAATCTTATACGTGCAGATGGAAAAAGGCTTCCCTTTAGGGACAATACATTTGATCTAGTCCTTTCTCATAACATGTTACACCACATCCCTGATCCTGTCCCTCTACTAAAAGAGGTAAAAAGAGTAGTAAGACAAGACGGTGGGATATTAATTAGAGACCTTATAAGACCTCCTAATAAATTTATTGCAAGATTATATTCCTATATGTTTGGACTTGGATATACCAAAAAGATGAGAAAACTCTATTATGAATCTATGTTAGCTGCATTCTCTAGAGATGAAATCAAAAAGATGCTAAAAGATGCTGGACTAGACGTTAATATAAAATCTCACTTTTTGACTCATTATAGCCTTGAAAGGCTCCCTGTTAAAAGAGAGACATCTAAAACACAATTTAATAGACTTGATCCCTTTAGAGAATTAAGCCTTAGCTTTTATGTATCTGGTAACTAAAAAGTCGATTATCAGCCTAATTTTGCTCGAGCCTGGCTAACTTTTCTTTAACAGAAGGGAATCTACTTATATCTGTATGAGGTAAAAAAAGTGCACCTGTTAATTGATTCATAAAATCGCCACGTACATTCATCTCAAGGTATGTAATATTTTGTTTTATCTTTTCTACCTCAACCATTGCATCTTTGTTTAATAAAAATTCTACCGCACCTTTTCCTGCTGCATTCCCTAATCCTACAAATCTATCCCTTGGTATATCAGGTAGCATTCCTATTGTAATTGCCTTTTCTGGATCAATATAAGAACCAAATGCCCCTGCTACATAAAACTTATCTATGTCTTTAAACTCGATTCCAACACTTTGAATTACTACATTTAAAATCGTATACATCGCTCCCTTAGAACGAATTAAATTCTTAATATCGCTTTGAGTTATATAAACAGGTCTTTTATGTACGGTTTCATGCTCAAAGGCAACAATATAAGCCCAATCCCCTTTTACCTGTATCATTCTCTTAGGATCTCTATCTGGCACAAGCTTTCCCGTAGGCTCAACAATCCCAGCAAGAAACATTGCACAAATAAGATCAATAATCCCAGAACCACAAAGCCCTCTTGGTGGAGCATCCGCGATTGTTTTATACTTTACCTCCAATGTCTTTGGATCGATCTCTACTCGTTCAATAGCACCAGGCTGAGCCCTCATACCACACTCAAGTACACCACCTTCAAGGGCAGGTCCTGCTGCACCTGCACACGCAACTAACCATTCATTATTGCCAAGTATTACCTCTGCATTAGTTCCAACATCTACAAGCATAGAAAGCTCTTCACTTTTGTGCATCTTAGAAGAAAGAATGCCTGCAAGAAGATCACCTCCAAAATAGCTACCAACATTTGGGAAACAATAAAGATATGAAAGAGGATGCGCCTTTATGCCAATTTCACTAGCTCTTATAAGATCAAAAGAATTCTCTACTGGAATATAAGGTTCTTTACAAAGATGAGAAGGATCAAGTGCCATTAAAAAGTGACACATTGTAGTATTCCCAGCAACACTTATATAAAAAATATCCTCTCGTAGCCCACCTTGTTCTTTAACAAGTCTATCAATTACATTATTAAAAAGCTCAACAACCTCTTTTTGTAATAGCTCTAAGCCATTACCTTTTGCTGCAAAAAGTATCCTGTCTAATATATCTTCTCCATGAGCAATCTGAGGATTTGGTTCAGAGACGGTTTTTATAACCTGTTTTTTTAAAAGATCTACTAGATAAAATACTACAGAAGTACTACCTAAATCTATTGCAAGACCTAAAGGAGCTTTATTCACATCTTTAGGAAAAACATCTACCAGTTGCCAGCCATATTGATCTTTAACTACAAATGCCTTAATTTGATAATTATATTGAGGTAGGTCCTTTAACTTTCTTGCAACCCAAAGAGGTACAGAAACCTTTTCGTTTAAAAGGTCCTCTAATTCTGTTCGTAGCCTAGTTTCATGCGATCTATTATCCCCTAGATGTGGTTTAGGAAGAATAATCTCTAACTGCTTTACCACAGGCTCAAAACTACTCATTTTTAAACCTCAATAGCTATCTTGGAATATTATTTTGACGAAGGACCTGGAAGAAATGGCCTAGAATTCTTAAAATGCTCTTCATTATCTATGTCATCTAGATCATCAACAGAAATATCAATCACATCAGGATCTTCATATTTATATTCTTTTGACATTTGTTCAAAAATATCTTCTTCCATCCTTCTAAACATCTTATTAGTACGCCAAATTAGATAGCCGCCTATAATAATAGCGACACAAACAGCAATCAATAATATTGGTAGAAGAAAAAATATGGCGGCAATTAGAAAAAGCCCTAAAATTATAAGCGCTAGTGGAGAGATATTGTATGTTTTATATACAAAAAAACGATTCTTATATTTCAAGATATATGCTCCTTATAAATTGATCAAAATTACAATTACAACTTAAGCTTTAATCATCTTATATGCAAGAAAGTTTTTATAACTTCAAATCATTTCTTCTTCTAACCATTGAAATTTAAGTATATTTTCTCTAGGATCTACCTTTTTTATTTTGATATCTATCTCTTGTCCAAGCTGATAATCTCTCCCCGGTAGTCTTGGTAAATCAACTGTAATTAAATAGTCTTTTAATACTGCCTGAATACGTCTTTGCCCTACCTCTATAACCAATGCTTTTAGTGGAGTCTCTACACGTTTAGAAAGATACTTTAAAAGCCAATATCTAGTACGATTTTGCTTTATAGCAGATGCTGTTTGTAGCCCCTGTTCAAGTATCATTAAATGCTTTTCAAGATCTTCTGTAGTATAAAGCGCTTTTCCTTCTTTTAAGTAATGGGCAATCTGTTGTTGCATTAAAAGATCTAATGCCCTTCTTAAAGGAGAGGTTACGGTTGTATATACATTAAGTCCTAAGCCGTGATGAAACTCTGCTTCTGGTCCTAAATGTCCTCTACTAATTAGGCGTCTTTGTCTAAGATTAGATAAAAGGTCTGTATCTTCTCCTGTAATGATGCGCTCCCTTGGCTCAGGCTGGCTTCTAAAAAGCCCTGCAAGGTCTTTATCCTTTAAAAAATTTGCTGCACATGCATTTGCAAGGATCATAAACTCTGATACCAAAAATCTTGAAGGACCAGGAAGACAAAGCTCTACTGATATCTCACCATCTTCATCAACCCTTATTAAAAGCTCTGGTATAGGAAGGGGAAGTGCACCTTTTTCTATTCTCTTTTTCTTAAGTGCATTTGCTAAATTATAAAGCCTTGAAAATTTCTCATCCGTTTTTATAAGCTCATCTACTTCTTCATAAGAAAAACGTTTAGATACCTGAATAATGCTTCTAAAAATCTCTTGCTTAAATATGTGCCCCTTTTCATCTACAGTAACTAAAAAGGAAATCGCCTCTCTTTTTTCACCTTCAAAGAGGCTTAACACCCCCTCAGAAAGCTCTTTAGGGAGCATGGGTATCTTTTCATCTGGCAAATATATTGTAGTTGCCCTTGAAATTGCCTCCTCAAAAAGGGGGGTGCCTGGAGGTATCTTTAACCCAACATCTGTTATATGAATTCCTATCTGCCACTTACCATCTTTTTCTTCAATACTTAAGGCATCATCTAAGTCCTGACTCTCTGGAGCATCAATTGTAAATGTATTAAGATGGGTTAAATCAAGCCGGTCTTTATCATCTAGGACCTTTGCAGCTTCAATAATCTTAAGGGATTGATCTATACATTCCTTACTAAACCCTCTTTCTACTCCAAAACGAAGTAAATCTAAATTTTCATCCTCACTCCATACCCCTGCCTTAACTAAACTTTTAAAAGGAGCACTCGAATCCTTTAATCCACATTCTTTAAAAAGCTGTTTAACAATCTTTGAATCTTCAGAGCTATCCCCAGTAATACAAAAACTCTTTATAGCATCTATCCAAAAAGAGATATCTTCATCAGGCGTTACTATAGACTTTTGATCAGAATCCTTTTTCCACAAAGACTCAAGCCAGGCTATACCCTTTTCAAGCCTTCTTTGCCTCTCTTCTTCCTTTTTCTTCTGAAGAAGGAGTTGCTCTACATTTTCCCTACTTAATACATGAATCCTGCCTTCACGAAATTTAAAATGAAGATGCTCATCAATTACTGCCCTTATAATAGCGGCCTCATGATCTGGGGTAATCTCTTCTCCTGTAAAAGCAAGCTCTGCAAGTTCACAAGGAGTCCATGAAGACTGTTCATCCACTACAAGTTCCCATAATTCTAATAAATCAGGTTTATTAGAAAGCTGTGTCCGTCTTTCGTTTATAGAAACTAGTTTTTCCTTAAGTTCCTCACGGTTTTTGCCAGAGATGATCTGTCCTTTATCATGGATAAGTCTATTTCTAGATAGATTTACCTCTCTACCTAAATGAGTTAATAAATGATATCTAGAGCCTTTCTTACCTATGCAAACAGCGCAAATAAATCTCTGATTTTCTATAAATTCAACTACCTGATTGTTAAGTAACTCCATAAGGACCAAAGCCCTTTCTATAGACTAAAGACTACCTTTGCTAGAAGGAATCTTAGTATTTGTAATCTTTACCGCAATCTTTAGCGCCCTAGCTAACGCCTTAAATATAGCCTCTGCTATATGATGTGAATTTTTCCCATAACGCATATTTATATGTAATGTAATTCCTGCATTTACGCAAAATGCCCTCATAAATTCTTCTATAAGCTCTGTATCAAAACTACCAATCTTATCCCTTAAAAATTCTGCATTAAAAACAAGATAAGGCCGGTTACATATATCTAAACATACCTCTACTAAACTTTCCTCCATAGGAAGAACAACATAACCATAACGCTCAATACCCTTTTTATCTCCGAGGGCCTTAAACAAAGCCTTACCAAGACAAATTCCTATATCTTCTACGCTATGATGATAATCTACCTCTATATCACCTTTTGCCTTTAATACGAGATCAAAACCACTGTGTACAGCAAAAAGTGTGAGC
>JAMONC010000351.1 GCA_027066725.1 Desulfobacterales bacterium | reverse complement strand
GCATCCTAAAAACGCAGGTCTAGATTATTTAGAGGCAGCTATTAAGCGTATTAGGCACCTGTTTAGTTCGGTTTCTATTGAAGTTTTTCCTATGAATTTAGGTGGTTATAAACGTATGGTAGATATTGGAGTAGATGGCCTCACTGTTTATCAAGAAACATATGATAGGGGAATATATAAAGAAATGCATCCTAGAGGCCCAAAAAGTAATTATGAGTTCAGACTTGGTGCACCAGAACGTGGAGCTAAAGCAGGTATGAGACGTATAGGTCTTGGTGTTTTGTTAGGGCTTTGTGACTTTAGAGTTGATGCATTTTTTTTGGGGTTACATGCACTTTATCTTGCTAAGCACTATTGGAAGTCCCATATAACAATTTCATTTCCTAGATTAAGGCCTGCTGCAGGAGGGTTTAGTCCTCCTTGCCCTGTTTCTGATAGAGATTTAGTGCAACTTATTTGTGCTATGAGAATTCTTATGCCAGATGTTGGCCTTGTGATATCAACAAGAGAAGGTCCTCAATTAAGAGATAATCTTATTCCTTTAGGAATTACACAAATGAGTGCAGGGTCAAAGACTTCTCCTGGAGGTTATGTTACTCATCCAGAATCTACAGAACAATTTGAGATTGAAGATACAAGAAGTCCAGAGGAGGTATGTGCGGTTATAAGAAAAAAGGGATATGAGCCAGTATGGAAGGATTGGGATCCAATATTAGTAGGTTAGCAAAAAGTGGTTTTCTATATCTCATAACTAATAGAAAACTTTTTCAAAATGAAAAAGAGTTTTTAAATGCTCTTGAAGGCGCATTAAAAGCGGGGGTAGATATTGTTCAACTTAGAGAGAAAGATTTAGACACAGTGAGTCTTTTCAGACTCAGTAAAAAAGTTAAGGATCTTACAACTAAGTATGGAACAATATTTTTAATAAATGATAGGATAGATATTGCCTTGGCTATTAAGGCAGATGGTGTACATCTTCCAAGTAGTGGGCTTCCTACACATATTGCAAGGGAATTATTAGGGGAAAACGCTTTAATTGGAAGGTCAACCCATTTTCTAGAAGAAGTTAAAAAAGAGCAAAATAGTGGTGCAGATTTTTTAACTTTTAGTCCTATTTTTTATACTAAAAGTAAGGCAAAATATGGTAGCCCACAGGGGCTAAATAAACTTAAAGAGGTTTGTAGGTTTTCTAATATCCCTATAGTTGCTTTAGGAGGTATTAATAAAAGAAATGCTGTAGATGTTTTAAAGGCAGGTGCTAAGGGTTTTTCTGTAATTTCTGCAATTTTGGGATCTAATGATCCTTTTTTAGCGACAAAGGAACTTAAGAGGATTATTCAAGAATTTTTTTAATATCCAGATATTATCTTAAAAAAATTCAATTAATTTCTAAAAAAATTTTTAAATAGTAGTGGCATTTTTTTTGCTTAACTTTAAGCAAAAAATTTTGATATTTAAGCTTTATTGTGCCGATTTACTTGACAAAAGGCCAATATCTTGATAGGTACGAACGCTGATATGAAGAAGAAAAAAATGGATATTAAGGGTGAAAAATTGGTGAATAGAAATTCATTGTTTTGGGTAGTAAGTTTGTTAGTAATTTGGCTGTTAAGTGCCTGTGCCCCCCAACATATTTCCACATCTTCTGATATAGGAAATCAAAATATAAAGTCAGTAAGTGAGAAGAATAAAATTAAAGTAAAAGATAATATTACCTATACTAATAACTCCAGTGCAAACAGAGTTAGTGTAGGTAGGCTAGAACAACCTAAAGTTTTAAGTAAAGAACACCCCTCAGAAAAAGCCTCTAATTCTAACAATGAAAATAAATTATGTGCTATTGCTGCAAATGATACAGATATAAAGTCCCAACCAGTTAATTTTGGTTCTCATGAACAGCTTACTAAAATTCAAAAGAATGAGGAACAGGCCCTCTTAGATAATGCGCTTGATTATTGTCAAGTAGCTCAAGACCTTTGGCAAAGAGGGGATTTAGATAAGGCAATAGAGGCATTAGATCAGGCATATTCCCTTATCTTAAAGGTACATACAGATGATGATCCACAACTAATTCAGCAAAAAGATGATATAAGATTCATGATCTCAAAAAGAGTTTTAGAGATTCATGCATCAAGGTGTACTGCTGTTTTAGGCAATCACAATGCCATCCCTCTTACAATGAATAAATATGTAGAGCAAGAGATAAAGAGATTTCAAGGACCAGAAAGGCGTTTCTTTATAGAGGCATATAAAAGATCTGGTATTTATAGGCCAATGATTGTAAAGCTTTTAAAACAGGCGGGGCTTCCTACAGAGCTTTCTTGGTTACCCCTTATAGAGAGTGGGTTTAAGGTTAGAGCAATGTCTCATGCAAGGGCGTTGGGGTTGTGGCAGTTTATCCCTTCTACAGGATATAAATTTGGACTTACGAGGAATACTTGGATTGATGAACGAATGGATCCTGTTAAATCCACAAAGGCTGCGATTGCATATTTAAATGAATTACATCAAATATTTGGAGATTGGACTACAGTTTTAGCTGCTTATAACTGTGGAGAAGGGGCTGTTTTACGAGTTATTCGCTCACAAAGAGTTAGTTACTTAGATAACTTCTGGGATTTATATGATAAATTACCTCAAGAAACAGCCCAGTATGTGCCAAAATTTTTAGCTGTATTACAAATACTTAAGAATCCTAAAAAGTATGGTTTTGACCTTGGAGATCCTAATCCACCATTACAATTTGACATTGTCAATATAGATAAACAGCTAAGTCTTAGAACTATTGCAAAAGTTTTAAATGTACCGTTTGAAACCTTATGTAAGCTAAATCCTGAATTAAGATATCAAGTTACTCCTCCAGATAATTATCAGCTTAGAGTGCCTAAGGGGGATGGGAAAATATTAGAGGCGAAATTAGATAAACTTCCTGCATGGTCACCTCCTATGTGTCAAATTGTATGGCATAGGGTAGAACCGGGTGAAACTCTTTCCCTTATAGCTTTAAGATTTCATACAACAATAAGAGCTATAGCTTTAGCTAATCATTTAAGACGTACAGATCTTATACGAGTAGGACAAAAACTTCGTATTCCTTTAGGTAGAAGGAAGTATCCAAGCTTGGTTTATTTATCAAGTCTTAAAAAGACTAGTACCTATGTAGTTAAAAAAGGTGATAACTTATGGTTAATTGCTAAAAGATTTGGAACTACAATAAAAACTTTAATGGCAATTAATCATTTAAGTTCTCCAAGATTACATGTTGGACAAGTTTTGATAATAAAAGCTCATCCTCACAGACATATTCATATTAGAGTGAGAGAGGCAAAACATACTTATTATGTAAAACCAGGAGATAGTTTGTCTGCTATTGCTAGAAGAAAGGGCATACCTTTAGTTAAGTTATTAAAAGCTAATAAAATAGATAAAAATACTACTATCCATCCAGGAGAGGTTCTGGTTCTACCAGAATAGAGTAGAAATAAATGGGATATAAGAATCTCTCCCAATGTATTAAATCTCTTGAAGCACGGGGAGAGCTTATAAGGGTTGATATAGAGTTAGACCCTAATCAAGAAATTCCTGCAATTCAAAGAAGACTTTATAGATCAAAGGCGCCTGCTGTTTTATTTACAAAAGTAAAGGGTTGTAATTTCCCTGTTGTTGCAAATCTTTTTGGTACTCAAAGACGAATACATTTTATTTTTAGGGATACTTTAGAAGATATAAAACGTCTCTTTGAGACAAAAGCAAATGGTATTGGGCAATTATTAAGGAATCCTAAAATGCTTTTTAAGCTAACTAGTTTATTGTCACACATCTATCCTAAAAAGGTTTCAAAGGGACCTATCTTAGATAGAAAAATAAAACTTTCAGACTTACCTCAGATAAAATCTTGGCCTCTTGACGGTGGAGCATTTATTACGCTTCCCATAGTATATTCAGAAAGCCCATTAAAGCCAGGCTTTTCAAAATCTAATATGGGCATGTATAGGATACAGATATCTGGGGGTAAATATCAAAAAGATCAGGAAGCTGGACTTCACTATCAGATTCATAGAGGCATAGGTATTCATCATCAAGAGGCCTTAGCCCTAAACAAACCATTAAAGGTTAATGTGTTTGTGGGAGGTCCACCTGCTCTTACTTTAGCTGCTATCATGCCTCTTCCTCATGGAGTTCCAGAAATACTTTTTGCATGTTTATTAGCTGGACATAGGATAAAGATGATTCATCTAGATTCTATGTTACCAATACCAGCAGAGGCAGACTTTTGTATTGTAGGTGAAGTTGACAGAAAAATACTTCCTGAAGGACCCTTTGGCGATCATTTGGGATATTATAGCCTTGTACATACATTTCCTGTTTTAAAAGTAAAGTATGTATATGCTAGAAAAGATGCTATATGGCCATTTACTTCTGTGGGAAGACCTCCTCAAGAAGATACGGAATTTGGGAAAATAATCCATGAGCTTACAGCTCCTTTAGTACCAGAGCTAGTATCTGGAATAAAGGCTGTACATGCTGTAGATAAGGCAGGTGTACATCCCCTTCTTTTAGCCATAGGCTCTGAAAGATATGTCCCTTATGAAGAAAGAGAGCCTAGAGAGATTATTACACAGGCAATGGCTCTTTTAGGTCAAGGACAACTTAGTCTTGCAAAATATCTCTTTATTTGTGCACATGAAGATAATCCTTCACTTGATATAAATGACGTACAAGCATTTTTTATACATGTATTAGAACGCATAGATCTTTCTAAAGATTTACATTTTATTACAAGTACCAATACAGATACTCTAGACTATACTGGCGGTGAATTTAATAAGGGATCAAAATTAGTTCTTGCAGCCGCTGGAAGAAAAAAAAGAAAATTAGCTAGAGATATTCCTCAAAGTCTTAAGCTACCAAGAGGCTTTTCTGATCCTAGAGTTGTTTTTAATGGAGTATTATGTATTAAAGCACCTCCTTGTAAGGATTACAGTGCTTGTAGCGATCCTAACATAATTAATCTTTGTAATAAGATGGAAGAGATAGGAGAACAATTAAATGGTTTTCCTCTTATTATACTTGTTGATGATTCAGAATTTTGTGCAAGGAATCTTTCTAATTTTTTGTGGGTTACATTTACAAGGTCTGATCCATCTAAAGATATTTATGCAATTGGAGAAATTAAAAACTGTAAACATTGGGGAGCAAGACATGCTATTTTAATAGATGCTAGGCTAAAACCTCATATTCCGCCTGTATTAGAAGAAGATCCAAAAATAAAAGAAAAGGTGGAGTCGTTAGCCGCTCCAGGACAGCCACTACATGGATTATATTAAATATTGCTTTTGTTATAACTCTTTATTATTTTTTAAAAAGCTTAAGCCGGCATAGCTCAGTTGGTAGAGCAGCTGATTCGTAATCAGCAGGTCGTCGGTTCAAGTCCGACTGCCGGCTCCACTTTATTTCCTTTACC
>JAMONC010000350.1 GCA_027066725.1 Desulfobacterales bacterium | reverse complement strand
TATCCCTGAGCAAAACTGTAGCACAGATGGAAAAGGCCCTTATTCTTCAGGCGTTAGATAAGACAGGCTGGATAAAAAACAGGGCAGCAAAACTGTTAAAAATGAACAGAACCACCCTTATAGAAAAGATGAAGAAACAAAAACTAATGATTGCTGGCCAGAATAAAAACAAGAAAACTGGTTCTAAAAAATCAACGCAAGGCTCTTTAAAGAAATCCAATTCCTCCAGATAGTGTCTAGACAGTTAAAGAAGCCATCTCTCAAGTTTAAGATGGCTTCTTTAACAAAAAATTTTAAAGCATTTTTCCTGTAGGACTCATATTGTCAACAGGAGCAACTCCATGCTGCTCTCTGTATTTTTTTCTAGCACATCTCTCAGACTTATTCCTGTCTTCACAGAACATCTTAATCCATCCTTGCTTAACAACCTCACTGTTTCCCTTAAAATTCTTAAAAAAACCACAAGTATCAAGGAGTTCACACTTTTCCATAATTTCCTCCGATTTATATATTTTTTTAACTTAAAAATAAAAACATCTTATTTTTAAGACCTTAATTTATTTATCGGAAAAACCTTTTAAAACTATAATATATTTATTATTAAACATAAGCTTTCTACAGACAGAGATAATATTTACCCTCTGTTATATCTATCTATACTCAGAAAATCTGGCACAACGAGCCTTCCTTCCTCTCCCAGAACGGAAATAGCTCCATGACCGCCACAAACTATGCATCTCTTGCCCCTAGAAACCTGTTCTTTATCTATGTCCCTTATAAGCCCCAAAAGGGCCTCTCTTTCTTTAGATGCAGTATGTGAATCTACATTTACAGAGGTCATTAATATGGTAGCCAGATTTGCAAACTCCTTCTTGTCTTCGGTTAAACTATCAAAATTTATTAAACTATCACCAGTAAAAATTATACCCTCTTTTCTCAACAAGAAATAAACCTGACCAAAGATATGTCCTCCCAAACTCTCCAAGACCTCAATTTCTATTCCAGAAAAATTAAATTTGTAAATTATGGGAAATATGGAACGTAATCCTAAAACCTGATCAGGAAAAATCTCTCTCTTTTCTGGAGGAGAAAAATGAGAAAACAGATTAATCAGTTTTGTATATACCTCTTCTAAAACAGAGGTTTCTATCCTTGAACCATAGGCCCTGTTGGCTATATCAATGGCATCACTCGTTGCCTTATGCATAAAAGATGGACAGGAAAACATTCCTGCCGCCCCGGCATGATCAGCATCTGCATGTGTAAGAAGAATCCGATCTAATCTGGTAATGTCACCGAGTCCAAAATATTGAAACATATTGAGAACATCATCATGATATATTCCAAAACCAGTATCTATCATTAGAGATTTTTTGTCGGAAGAAAGAACAAAGATATTGCCGCCACAGGGCAATTGAAAGCAGAACAATTTTATATTTTTAGAGATGGTTACGACCTGAACATCAGAATAAAAATTTTTACCTGTCGAGTTTCTTAATCTCTTACCTGTAGAAATTATACTGTTAAAGACCTGTGTAGGTTCTTTGTTGAGATTTGAGAGTTCCTGAACAATATGATTTATATCATTTAATAAGTGTAATAAAAACCTATCTTCAGCACTGCCTAAGAGCTCCCTTATCTTTTGAGCAAATTCCAGATAAAAAACTGTCTTATCAAGCTGTCTCCCTCTAGGATCATATTCCAAAATCTCTATTCTATATCGTGATTTTAAGGCATTTAAAAGTCTATCTATTACATTAGATCTCTCTATAGTTAGACACACAGTTAAACGATCTGGATGCTTGCCCTTCTCATCAAAATCTAAAAAAGCTATATTTGCGTTAGCAGAAGTCGTATAGTTCAGAAAATCAAATAAGGCACCGGGCTTATTAGGTAAATAGACATTAAATCTCAAAAAACCTACAGGTTCTAGTGTTTCCTGAAGATAACCTATCTTTTGAAGCTCTTTCCGTATGTTTTCAAGACAAAGGCTATCATCTACAGATATCTCAAAAAAAGTGGTATGGGGATCTATCCTGTAATCGTAATGAATCCTACTTATATTACCATTGTATTTTCTAACTATCTCAGCGGCCCTGTGCAATGCACCAGGTTCATTAGGCATCCGAGTAATGAAATAATGCTTCATAACAAAACCATTACAGATCTCTCTTTAATTCCTTTAATTTCTTTGCTATGGAAGGAAATCGTGACATGTCTGTATGAGGAAGAAATAAGGCCCCTGTCAACTGGTTCATAAAGTCGCCCCTGACATTCATTTCAAGATACGTTATAGAGTCTTTAATACTTTCTATTCTTTGAATATTGGAATAATCCAGAAGGACCTGAACAGCTCCTTCTCCTGCAGCATTACCAAGCCCAACAAACCTGTCCTTCGGGACATCTGGTAGCATACCAATATTTATAGCCTTCTCTGGATCTATATAGGAACCAAACGCGCCTGCGACATAATAATGGTCTATATCCTTAAACTCTATTCCCACACTCTGAATCACTACGTTTAAAATAGTGTACATAGCGCCCTTTGAACGCACCAAATTTTTTATGTCTCCCTGATCTATATAAACAGGCTTTCCATGAGCAGTCTCTGTTTCATGTGCAACGACATATGCCCAATCACCATTAATCTGTATCATACGAGCAGGATCCCTGCTGGGAACTAATTTACCTGTAGGCTCTACTAACCCTGCAAGAAAAAGAGCACTTAAAAGATCTATAATACCTGAACCGCATAGACCCTTTGGCAAGGCATTACCTATGGTTTTATAAGAAACCTTTAAGGTGTGTGGATCTATAGAGACCCTCTCTATAGCCCCCGGCTGTGCCCTCATACCACAGGCTAAAATACCACCCTCTAAGGCCGGACCGGCAGCACCAGCACATGCTACTAACCACTCATTATTACCAAGGACAACCTCTGCATTTGTACCAACATCTATAAGCATTGAAATTTCTTCTTTCAGATGCATTTTTGATGCTAAAATCCCTGCAAGCAGGTCACCGCCAAAATAACTACCTACATTAGAAAAACAATATAAACGACCTAACGGATGAGTATTAATACCTAACTCTTTAGCATAGACCAGATCAAAAGTATTAACTACAGGAATATAAGGCTCTTTGCATAAATGAGAAGGATCCAGAGCAAATAAGAAATGACACATCGTGGTATTTCCAGCAACACTTATATAGAAAAGATCTTCTATGCTAGAGTTGTATTTAGTTAACAAACTATTAAAGGTTTTGTTAAATAGTTCTACAATCTCCTTCTGTAATATTTCTAAGCCATCACCTCTACCAGCAAATAAAATACGGTCTAATATGTCTTCTCCATGTACTATTTGAGGGTTTGGTTTAGAAACAGTTTCTAAAACCTTAGATGTAAGTAAATCAATTAAATAGAAAACGACTGAAGTACTTCCAAGATCTATAGCTATACCATAAATATTAATATCCTGATCAACAGGAAAGCAGTCAACAACTTCCCATACATTATTAGAGTATAATAATACTACCTTTAAACGGTAAGACCATTCTGGTAAATGAACCAGCTTTTTTAAAGCATATAAAGGTATTAATACCTTACCAAATTCTTCATTTAAAGCTGTTCTTAATCTGGTCTCGTGAGATCTATTATCATTTAATGACGGAACTGTTAATTCCAAATCTACTATTTTAACAACCGGATTACTTTTTTTATCTAACATAACTGGAATATCTGGTCTCTTTTATTTAGGTAAGTAAAGATTATCAGAATCATCTGTAGTTGTTCTACAATCATCTGTTATATCTATAATATCATCATCAACATTATGCATATCTTTATTATTCATCTGATTTAATAGCTCTGATTCAAACTGTCTGATAACTCTTTCTGCACGCCACATAAGAAAACCACCTACAATTATTACAACTGCAAACAGTACAAGAAATATAGGTAGGGCTAGAAAAAATCCAGCTATCAATAAAGGCAAGACAATAAAAATGGTCCAAGGAGAGATATGATACTGTTTATATATTACTCTTCTTTGATATTTCACTAACTTTTCCTCTCAATTGTTAAAGGAAGATCCTTTGATTAGATATTCAACAAGCCTAAGTTAAAAAATAAGTCATTTATACTGGATACGTCAAGAATGGGATTATAAAAAAATGGATCGGCTAATCTGCTAGTAATTTTTTTGGAGTCAGTTATAATAATAACTATTCTGAATTAGTTATATTATAACATATATAAAGATTTTTTAAATTAAAAATGTAATAACTTCTTCTGAATAAATACAATTGGTCGCCAAAAAACATTAAAAAAATCTAGCCTTGTTTATTAAACCTTTTAAAGGGATACTATTATGAAAGACCTATCAAATCTTTCTATAGAACCTCTAAGGGAATGGTTTCATTTATCTCCAGACCCTGTATTCATTTTAGATAAAGAGGGGTTTATTGTTGAATGTAGTAAAAGCTCTTTTAAAGTGTATGGTTACACCAGAGAAGAGCTAATAGGAAAACAAATTACAGAGATATTTCTTCCTGAATCATTACATGTCTTTATGACAAACTTCCCTAGATTACAGCAGAAAATACCTCAAGAAGGAGAGATATCAATTATATGTAAAGATAACTCAGTTATAGACGTATGGTGTAAAGGTGTACCATTAACAGACTCTAACGATATCTTTCAAGGAGTTCTTGTCTTTCAGAGAGAAATAACTCAAATAAAAAAACTACAAGATAAACTAAAGAAAAAGTCAGAACATCTGGAAACAATATTATCAAATATTAAAGAAGGGATTATTTTTTTAGATAAAAACGATAATATCATTTATGCTAATAAAATGAGCGGTAAACTCTACAATTTTAATCCTAATAAAATAATAGGTAAAAATATTTTTAATATACATCCTAAAAAAACTATACAGAAAACAACTGAACTAATAGATAAAATAAAAAAAGAAAAAACTTTCTTTAATAGTATTAGACGTATTAATAATAAAAATATCGAATTTGAATTATACAGAATAGAAAAAGAAAATAATTATAATGGTATCATAGCTATATTAAGAGATATAACTAAACAGTTAGAGACAGAGAAAGAAAAAGAAAAAACTATATCACAGTTATATCAATTACAAAAACTAGATGCTATTGGAATGCTAGCAGGTGGAATAGCTCACAATCTAAATAATTTATTAAATGCTATTCAGGGAAATATAGAAATTGCTCTAATAAATATAAAAAAGGATTTAAAAGTTAAAAAATTTTTAAAATTAGCCACAGAAACCACTCAAGAAGCAGCAGAATTAATAAGACAATTATTACTTTTTAGTAAAAATAAATCAACTAAGAAAACTATACAGAATATAAATATAATATGTAAAGATGCTATAAAACTATGCAAACCTTTCATTGAAAAATCTATATCTATCAAAACCATATTACAGGATAATATTTGGTTAATAGAAGCAGATCCTCATTCATTACAACAAATTATAATAAATCTAATAATTAATGCTAGAGATGCCTTGCCCTA
>JAMONC010000349.1 GCA_027066725.1 Desulfobacterales bacterium | reverse complement strand
ATCACTATCAAGAGCTGCTATTGCTGCATATTGTATGGGATTAAACTGCCCTGAATCTACGTTAGACTTAACTCTTCTAAGGCCAGCAATTAATTTTTCATTTCCTATAGCAAAACCAATTCTCCACCCTGTCATAGAATATGTTTTTGAAAGAGAATGAAACTCTATACCAACCTCCATTGCTCCAGGAGTTTCAAGAAAGCTTGGTGCTACATAATCATCAAAGGTCATCTCAGTATATGCAGCATCATGACAAACAATTATATTATTTTCATTAGCAAAGCTTACTACCTTTTCAAAAAACTCTTTTGTAGCAAGAGCAGCTGTAGGATTATTAGGATAATTTAACCATATAATCTTTGCCTTTTTTAAGACGTCTTGAGGAATGGCATCAAGGTCTGGAAGAAAATCATTTTCTGGTAAAAGATCCATAAAATAGCTCTTTCCACCAGCAAACAGTGTCCCTATATGATAAACAGGATAAGCAGGGGTTGGAACAAGTACAATATCATCTGGTTCTAAAAATGCCAGAGGAAAATGAGCAATTGCCTCTTTTGAACCAATAAGACAAACTACTTGTTTATCTGGATCAACAGATACACCAAAACGTCTCTTTACCCAATTGGCAGCAGACTCTCTAAAAGATGCCATGCCCTGAGATGAGGGATAATGATGATTATCTGTAAAATCAGCGGTCTCTTTTAATCTATCTACTATAAACTGAGGTGTTGGAAGGTCAGGATCTCCTATCCCAAGGTCTATTACATCTATCCCCTTCTTTATAGCCTCAGCCTTTTTTCTATCTAATTCTACAAATAAATAAGGTGGAAGCATCTTAAGCTTAGTCGAAAACTCAAAGTTCATAAAAATCCTCCTTTAAAAAACCCTTAAAGATTTTTATAAAATTAGTGCACTTATATCTTATGTACAAGCAATAAAAATAAATATCTTTATATTAAAACGCGTAGAAAATCTTGTGCAAGTATTATAGGTCCTGGAAAATACTTCTTGGCAGGCCCTAACATATCACTTTTATCACACGGTGGATAAAAATGCGTTAATAAAAGCTGTTTAACGCCTGCCTCCTGTGCCATTTTCCCTGCCTCAGAAGGAATAAGATGCCCTTCAACTTTATAATCTTCTGGAGCTGCACACTCAGATACTAAAAGGTCTGCCCCTTTGGAAAGCTCTATTATCTCAGGAGAAAAATCTGTATCACCAGTAAACACTACAGATTTCCCTGTTGGAAGCTCTATTCTGTAAGCTAGGCTTTGAGGAGTGTGCCTAGCCTTAGTATATTTTAAAACTAAAGGAGAAATTATATCTGAACTACCTCCCTCAATATCTAATTCATATATTTCTAATGCACCCTCTCTTGGTTCAACCCAAGTGCCAAATGCCTGTTTTAGACCTTCATAAAATTTTAAAAACCCCTTTGCTGCTATAACCTTAACAGGTTTTTGTCTTTTATATCCTGGGGCATATTTTTGGGCAAATACAAATGGAACAAACTCTCCTACATGATCAGGGTGTAGATGTGTATAAAATATGACATCTATTTTTGAATATTTAATTCCCAAACGAGCAAGTTGTCTTAGAGTACCAGATGCAGAATCTATGAGAATAGAATAACCCATTGCCCTTAAAAGCATGGAAGGGCCCGCTCTTCTTATAGAAGGTACACAAGTTCCAGAACCTAATATTATCAACTCCATTGTCCTTGACATATTAAAAATATTAACAGATTTAGCAATTAGTTAAAACAAGGAATATAAATAAAAAATTATAAAGTTAAGAAAATCATATTAAGTTTTTTATATTGGATTATTAGTGATTATCATTAAAAAATTAAAAACTTATACCGATAAACTAACTGAAACTTTAAAAATAAGAAAATTAACTAAACAATTATTTCTATGATCTAATGATTCAATTTAAAAAGGTTTCTAAGACATATAAATACAACTTTTGGGATAAGAAAATAACCGCATTAAAAGAATTAACTTTAACTATAGAAAAAGGTGAAGTTTTTGGATTTTTAGGTCCAAATGGTGCAGGGAAAAGTACGGCCATAAAACTTCTAATGGACTTTATACGTCCTAGCTCTGGTATGATATTAATAGATGGTATTGACTCTAAAGAGCCACAGGCAAGAAGACTTCTTGGTTATCTTCCTGAAAATCCTTACTTTTATGATCAACTAACACCAAAAGACCTACTATCTTTTGGTGCCAAGGCATCCGGAGTTAAACCCAAGGATGCTAAAAAAAGGATTTCATATCTACTTAAAAAATTAGAACTTGAACATGTATCAAAAAGACGCCTTAGACAATTTTCAAAAGGGATGCTTCAACGCGTTGGACTTGCTCTCTCACTGGTGCACGATCCACAGGTAGTTGTATTAGACGAACCAATGAGTGGGCTTGATCCTCTTGGTAGAACACTTGTCTCAAAACTTATACTTGAATTAAAAGAAAGGGGAAAGACAGTCTTTTTTAGTTCTCATATATTATCTGATATAGAACGACTTTGTGACAGAATAGCAATAATCCACAAAGGAGAACTTAGATTTTTAGGTTATATTAAAAATGTTATCTCTAAATATAATGAACAAGAACAAGATATATCTCTACCTCCAAAAGAAACTACCAGTTACAAAAGGATATTATCTCCGGTAGAAAAATTATTTATTGAAGTTATTAACCAGTAATAAATATAAAATGCTATACAGAATTTTATCCTTACAAAATATTACTTTTAAAGAAGGAATAAAAGATAAATCTATACTAGCTATATTTTTTATAGCTATATTAACTTTTATAGCAATTATAATATTCCCTAATCTTTTTGCAAGAGATATAGGTAAAGTATGTATAGATGTAGCATTAAGCTCAATTACACTATTAGGATTGATTTTGATATTCTTTACATGTTCATCTATTTTAAGTAAAGATGTGGACAAAAAGACTATTTATATAGTCTTAGCAAGACCATTTTCTAGAGCAGAATATATAATAGGTAAATATCTTGGTTTTTTAAGCCTTGAAGTATTTGTAATTACAATTATTAGTGTATTATCTACAGTTGGTGTATTTATATGTTATCATTATAATATTCATTACTTCCCTAAACATTTTTCATTTTATGAGTATCTATTAGCTATCTTAATGATTATTGAAATGTTAGCTATACTTATAGCACTTTTATTATTTTTTTCTTCTTTAACTACACAAGGCTTTACAGCAACTATTTTAACATTAGCTTCATATATTATTGGTAGTAGTTTAAATGATGTATTAGATACTATATCTAACTCATCAGATAGTATAAAAATCAATAAAGGTATTATTTATGTAATAAATCTAGTAAAATATATATTCCCCAATCTTTCATTATTTGACTTTAAATTAGAAGTTGCCCATGGTGTTAAAATCTCAAGCCAAAATATAACTACAGCTTTTTTATATGGAATCATATATATACTTTTGCTCATATCATTAAGCTGTCTTTTATATAAAAGAAAAGAATTTCCATAAAAAAATGAAGTCAAAATATCTTAAAAGTTTATTAATAATACTATTTATATCTTTTTTAATTGCTTTACATATAAAAGAAGTAGCTAGTATTTATACAAAAAGGTGTCATAAAAATAATCAAATTGGGTTAATACTTCCTAATTCATTTATAAAAATTACATCTTTTGGTTTTAAAGGACTTAGATCTGACATCTTATACCTTAATGCAGTAAACTTTTTGATGTCATTTGACCAAATATCTGACTTAAAAGAAAAAGATTGGCACTGGTTTTATCGACTTATTGATGCATCTACTTATCTTGATCCTTACTTTCAAGACCCTCTTTTTTTGGCAAATGCCATGATATGGCCAAGTAAATGTTACAATACCACCATTTCCATACTAAAAAGAGGAGCTAAATTTAGAAGCTGGGATTGGCGTTTCCCATTTTTTGTAGGATTTGACTACTTTTATTTTTTAAAAGACTATAAAAATGGCACTAAATGGCTGCTTATAGCATCTAAAAAAAGACATAGCCCATCTATATTACTAGTGTCGTTGGCAAGCGCCCTTACTACTAGGGCAGGCCAATTAAGCATGGGGATAACAATCCTAAAAAATCAGATTGCACATACTAAAAACAAAAAATTAAAAAAAGCTTATAAGAAAAGATTAAGATGTCTAGAAAATCTAGTTATCTTAGAAAGGGCTATAGCTAAGTATAAAAAGTTATTTGGTCATTATCCAAGTAAAATATCTCAACTATTAAACTCTCATATATTAAAAAAACTTCCCCATGATCCCTTTGGAGCTATCTACAAGATTACTCCAAAGGGACATGTTAAGCGCATAATACTTAAAAAAATCAAGAATAAAACTTAAAACCCCTTAAGTTCAGCACTAATATTATTACCTTCTATATTTACTTCTATATAGTTTCTCGCACAAAGCATTCCTGGATTAAGAATAAGAGTATCCCCTATTTTATCTGTACTTTTTGCCTCATGTATATGGCCTGTTAGGCAAAGTTCTGGTTGATATTCTTCTATAAATTCTCTAATTGCTCTAGAGCCTACATGAACACCAGAAGATATAACATCTGCGTTTGTATTAAGAGGGGGAGTATGAGAAACTAGTATCTTAATAGGTGAATCTTTCACGTCTTTGTATGCTCTAAGGACAATTTCTTTAAGTTCTTCTTCTGTATATTCTATGGGAGTATCAAAAGGTGTAGGATTTGATCCCCCAACTCCAAATATACCTACATCTGATATCTTAACACCCTTACCGTGAATACTTATGCCTTTTTCTACCAAAAACTCTGCTACAGAAGGTTGATCAAGATTACCATGAAGTGCTAAGATATTTTTATTTAATTCTTCTATAGCCTTTAATACAACTTGTGCCTCTCCTACCCCACCATAGTTTGTGAGATCGCCTGTAATAATAATTAAATCTGCCTCTTTAATATTTGGTATTTCCTCTACACATTTATAATCCATGTGGATGTCACCAAATGCAATAATTCGCATTCTTCCTCCTAATTTATAAATTTTTATTTATCGTCCATGGCCTACAAGATAACTAAGGGCTGCACACAATAGCCCCGCTGCTACCATTTTTATACCAGACCATGCCCTTGAAGTTTCTGAAATACCTCCCAAAAATACACCTAATATAAACAAATTTAAAAATGCTATTGCTACAGAAACAGCATAAGATATATTAATTCCACCAAGCTGTGTATGAAAGAAAAATGGAAGCATGATAAGACAAGCTGCTAGAAATGGAGCTATGCCATTTACTATGGCTACTACAATGGTGGCAACTTTCATGGCTTTCCAAAGGTCTGTATTAGAAAGATCAGTAAGAGTCTGTTTACTTAAATGTGCAAGATCATCCCTTCTTTCCGCAGCTTCTGTCATGTAAGCACCCCATAAGCCTGACACACCAATTGCCAAAGCTGTAGCATAACCTGTCTTTAATACTATTACAGGGTCTATAACACCAGAAAGCCAGCTTCCTACTATAAGTCCTATGATTGTAAGAGTTCCATCAAAGGC